>DATHUY010000096.1 GCA_035461765.1 Longimicrobiales bacterium | reverse complement strand
GCGCCATCCGCCTCGTGACGGCCGAGGTTCCTGATATCTGATACGGGAGACATGATCCGGGTTCCTGCAGGTTACATGCGCCGCGACACGGCACGCGTCCACCGCTCCGCGTCGGCGGGGGGCGGCAAGTTAGACGGACGGCCGGGCCCAGTCAATTTACGGGAGCGCGGACACAGCCGGCGCGTCGGCATGCCTCCGGTAGCTCGCGCACTGGCTCTCTGCGGGCTCGTTGCGATCGCAGCTTCCGGGTGTATCCGTCTGTCCCGCCCCGTCGGCGACGTGCCGCCGGGGGAGTGGACGGAGCACCTCGGGGATGCAGCGCACGCGGCGTTCATCAACGAGCGCGTGCCGGCGACCGTGCGTACCGCGTGGGACATCGATCTCGGTCGCGGTCTCGAGGCGGCTCCGATCATCCACGACGATTTCATCCTGTCGGCCGTGAGCGGCGGCGTCATCATCACGGCCGACGCGCGGAACGGCCAGCGCTACTGGACACGGCGTTTCAACGGTCCGGTCGCCGGGCAGGTGCTGCGCGCCGGTACGCAGGTCCATTTTGCGACTCAGCACCGCAACGGCACCCTCTACGCCCTCGACCTGGACCGCGGCCGCCGCCTCTGGAGCCGCCGTATCGGCTCGCCGGCTGTCGCAACGCCGGTGTTTGCGGACAGCAGCATTTATTTCGGCACGACCCGAGACGTGCAGGCTGCGGATGTGTCGGACGGCAGCGAGATCTGGCGCGTGCGCCTGACGGGCCCACCCGCGCAGCCGCCGGTCGTTGTGAATGATGAGGTGATCGTCGCGGTGCGCGACACACTGTTCCACCTCGGCCGCGCTGATGGCGCCCGGCATGCGCGCTTCGAGCTGCCGGGAGAGCCATCCGCACCGATCGCCGTGCGCGGAGACACGCTCTTCATTGCCATGCATCCCGGGATTGTTGCAGCATACGTTGACGGGGGCGCGCGTGAGGTGTGGCGTCACACTCTCGACGCGCTCGTGGTCGCCGCCCCGGTCGTCACGGCTGATGGTGTGTTCGTGCTCACGCGTGCCGCGGAGCTCTTACGCCTCGACCGTCACAGCGCGCGTCGCGTGATCGCGCTGGATGGCGCGGCCACCGAGTCCCTCACCATCGCGGCCGATGGGGCTCTCATCGGAACGCTCGACGGCCGCATCGTGTTCGTGCGGCGCGATGGGAGCATCGTGTGGGAGGAGCGCGTCGACGGAAGTGTGCGCGCGCCGGCCGTCGTCCGTGATGGCAATGTGTACGTCGGCACATTGAACGGCCGCCTCGTGAAGCTCACAGCAGGATGAGATCCATGTACGCTCGATGTTTCATTGCCGCCATGCTGACGCTGTCCGGCGCCACCCCGCTGGTCGCGCAGGCGCAGTCCCCCGCTCCGGCACCGGGCGGCGAACCACCTGCGGTGCAGGCCGCGTCGAGCGTGCAGGAGCGCAGCGGCTGGCGACCCCTCGCCGTGGCCAAGTGGACTACGGCCGCCGCGGCCGCGGGCGCGGCCGTGTACGGCGTGGTTCAGAATCGCCGCGCGGATAATCAGTTCGAAGATCTGGAGCAGGTGTGCGTGGAGGAGCCTTTCCGGTGTGAACAGCGGCTGCTGAACGGTGCGTATGCGGACGCGGAGCTGGAGGCCCGCTATCAGGATGTGCGCGATCTGGATGGCCGCGCGCGCGCTGCGCTCATCGCCGGTCAGATCGGCGTCGCGGCCAGTGTGGTGCTGTTCATCCTCGATCTGCGCAACAGTGACGGCCCGCAGAACATCCCGTACGAACCGCGCACGTTCGATGTGATGCCGGCTCGTGACGGCGGCATCTCACTGCAACTCAACCTGCGGCTGCCTGCAGCGCACTGAGCCCGGCTCCGGCTCAGGCCAGCTGGGAATGCCGTTGCTTCCCGGGCACGCGGAGCAGCGCACTCACGTGAAGGCCGGTATCCGCGTAGCGTCTCCGTCGCCCACGGCCGAGTCAGCACAGATCGTGATGAGCCGCGCGCGCTGACGGCACGCCGTATCGACGATCTCCGGCCGGAACACCGTGCCTCGCTGTGCCCTGATCAGACTCAGGCCCCGATCCACCGCTTCCGTCGGGCTGGCCGCCCCGCTGAGCGCTGCCGCCGCGTAATGCTCCAGCGCGTCCGCTAGCGCGACCAGCTGCGAGATCAGCGGGATGTCATCCCCCGCGAGTGCGGCCGGTCCGCCGGTGCCGTCGTGACGTTCGGCCAGGGAGCGTACCGCACTCACGACCCGCGCCGATGACCCGAGATCACTCAGCATTCTGGCACCCTCGACCGCCACCGTCACGGGATCGGCATCCGCACCGTGGCGTCCGAGCTCGTGCGACCACGCCGCCACAAGCAGATCACTGACGTCGAGGCGACTGGAGATGCCGGGCAGCGCCTCCGCCAGAGCCAGCGCCACGCGGCCGACGCGACGTGCGTGCGCCGAGCCCATGTAGGACTGTTCGACCAGATCCAGCCATCCTTTCGCACCTCCGGAGCCGGCGGTCTGCTCCGCACCGCTGCGACCGACCTGCGACCGCTCCACGGCCGTCGTCAGCTCCGTCAGCTCGAACGGCTTCAGCAGGTAGCTCACGGGGCCGCGCGCCAGCGCCTCGCGTGCCAGCCGCGGATCCGGATCGCCCGTGATCACGATGATCGGCTGTTCGGGGCGCCGCGCCTGGATCAGGCTCGCCAGCTCCAGGCCGGACATGCCGGGCAGGTGTATGTCGAGGATGACTACATCGAAGGAGGTGTAGCGGTCTGCGGCTTCACGCAGGACCCGCTCTCCCGATTCCAGGGCGAGGACATCGAGTCCGGACCGCCGGAGCTGACGCGCAATCAACGCACGCGTCGCGGTGTCGTCCTCTACCAGCAACGCACTCTTACCGGCCATCGGCTGCATCGCCTGTATACCTTCAATTACAGAGTCGAGTTCGGCGCGCCGTACCGCCTACGGTGCCGCATGCGGAGCCACGCCCGCGCACCGGGGAATATCACACATATCTCCCTGTACAGCAACGGATTGCCCCACCATGCCGGTCCAGCGGGCGCCCAATGGTCGCGCCCACGCGGACCCCGATGCCTCCAGGCTTTTCAGCCGACGCCGTACAGCGCGGCGCGCTCGGCAAATCGGCGGCTCAGGACGGTCCGCAGGCCCGCGTGATCCGGCTGCGTGAGGCCCGGGTCCGCGGCGATGATCGCATCGGCGGCGTCTCGTGCGCGGAACATGAGATCATCATCGCGCAGCGGATCGAAGAATCTGAAATCCGGCAGCCCGTGCTGGCGCGCTCCGAAGAAATCACCCATGCCGCGCAAGGCGAGGTCCGCCCTGGAGATCTCGAAGCCGTCCTCCGTGCGGGCCATCACCTGCAGCCTGTCGGCCGCCTCATCGGCGATCAGGATGCAGTAGCTCTGCTCGGCGCCGCGACCCACGCGACCGCGCAGCTGGTGGAGCTGCGACAGGCCGAAGCGCTCGGCGTGCTCGATCACCATCACCGTCGCATTCGCGACATCGATTCCGACCTCGATGACGGTCGTGGCCACCAGCACGTCGATCTCGCCCGCAGCGAACGAGCGCATCACCGAGTCCTTCTGCTCCCCCTGCATCTGACCGTGCAGCAGTCCCAGTCGGAGCTGCGGGAATACCTCGGCCGCCAGTCGCTCGTACTCCGCGGAGGCCGCCCGGAGCTCCAGCTTCTCCGATTCCTCGACGAGCGGGTAGACTATGTATACCTGCCGCCCCTTCCCCACTTCATCGCGCACGAAATCGTAGACCCGCTCGCGCGCGCCGCCGGCCCGCACGGCCGTCCGGATCTTCTGCCGCCCGGGCGGCAGCTCATCGAGCACGGATAGATCGAGGTCACCGTAGAGCGTGAGTGCGAGCGAGCGCGGAATCGGCGTGGCGGACATCACCAGTACGTCGACGTCGGCGCCGTGCTCCGCGAGCGCGAGCCGCTGCTTCACGCCGAAGCGATGCTGCTCATCGGTCACCGCCAGACCGAGCCTGTGGAACCGCACCGCCTCCTGGATCAGTGCGTGTGTGCCAATGACGATGCGTGCGTCGCCCGACGCGATGGCCTCGTGCGCCGCCCGCTTCTCCGTCGCCGGCAGCCGTCCCGTGAGCAGGGTGACGCCGATGCCGAGCGGCTCGAGCAGCCGCCCGATCGTGCGCGCGTGCTGTTCGGCGAGAATCTCGGTCGGCGCCATGAGTGCCGCCTGGAAGCCGCTCTCGAGCGCGAGCAGCATCCCGAAGAGCGCCACGACCGTCTTGCCGGAGCCGACGTCGCCCTGAAGCATGCGGTTCATCCGCTGGGGCGACGACATGTCGCCGAAGATCTCTGCAACGGCGCGCGTCTGCGCACCCGTCAGCTCGAACGGCAGAGCGCGGTACAGCGGAGCGATCAGCTCGTCGGTGCGCGCGAACGCCGTGCCCTTCCGTTGCGCCGCGTTGTGACGGCGGGCACTGGCGTGAAGCAGCTGGAGAAAGAGCAGCTCGTCGAACGCGAGGCGGCGGCGACCGCGCTCGGCATCGCGCACCGTCTCGGGACGGTGCAGCGCGGCGAGCGCCTGCATGAGGGTCGGCAGCGACGCAGCCTCCGTCAGCGCGCGTGGCACCGCATCCTCCGTGTGCAGCAGCGGCAGCAGACGGTCGATGTTCTGGTCGATGATCGAGCGCAGGACCTTCTGCGACAGCCCCTCGGTGGCCGCATAGATCGGCAGCACCTTGCCGGCCGCCTCGACGCCGTCCTCCGCGTTGCCGAGCACAACGTACTCGCGCGGCTGAATCTGCTTGCCGTGAAAGAACCGGACCGTCCCGGTCACGAGGACGATGTCGCCACGGCGGAACGTGCGATCGAGGAACGGCTGCCCCGGGAAGGAGCATTCGATGGAACCGCTCTGATCGCGCAGCACGAGCTGGAAAACGCGCAGTCCGGAGCGCGTGGGAAGCACGCCCTTCGCCGCCACCTCGCCGATGACGCTCACGTCATCGCCGATCTGCACGTTGCCGATGCGGGTGACCGTGCTGGCGTCCTCGTAGCGGCGCGGCACGTGGAACAGGAGGTCGCGCGCGGTGTGAACGCCGAGACGGGCCAGAGCCTCCGCCCGGCGCGGGCCTACGGCCTTGAGGAACTGCGCGGACTGGTCGAGCGGCGTGAACGCCATTCAGGTTTCGAGAACGTCCTTCGCGAACTGATCCGCGTCGAATGTCGTCAGCGCGTCGATGGCCTCACCGGTGCCGACGAGCTTGACCGGCAGATCGAATTCCTGCTTCAGCGCGACCACGATGCCGCCGCGCGCGGTGCTGTCGAGCTTGGCGAGCACCAGGCCCGTGAGCGGCAGCGCACGACCGAACGTACGTGCCTGGGCGACCGCGTTCTGACCGACCGTCGCGTCCAGCACCAGCAGCGTCTCGTGCGGTGCGCCGGGCAGGCGCCGGTCGACGACGCGGCCGATCTTCGCCAGCTCCGTCATCAGATCCTCCTGCGTGTGCAGGCGCCCGGCCGTGTCGATGATCACCACGTCCGCCCGGCGCGCGAAGGCGGCATCGATCGCATCGAACGCCACCGATGCCGGATCAGCGCCCGGCTGTGCGCCGACGAAGTCGACGCCGACACGATCCGCCCAGACCCGGAGCTGATCGATCGCGCCCGCGCGGAACGTATCGCCCGCCGCGAGCAGAACGCGCTTCCCATCCTTCTTCAGTCGGTGGGCGAGCTTGCCGATCGTCGTCGTCTTGCCGACGCCGTTCACGCCCACCATCAGATACACGGTGGGCGGCTCTGCGGCGTGCTTCAGCGCAGTGTCCGCCCTGCCCTCCGACAGGATGGTCCTGATCTCGCGCTCGACCGTTTCCAGAAACTGCTGCTCCGTCTTTATTTTGCCGCTGCGCGACAGCGACTCGACCACGTCCACCAGGCGCATGGTCGCCGGCACACCGAAGTCGGCCCCGAGCAAAGTTTCCTCGATCTTCTCCAGCGAGCCCTCATCGAGACCCCGCACGAGCACGCCGACGTCCGTCAGCGCGATGTCCCTGATCTTCTTCCACAGCGTCGGCTTCTCGCCCGCCCGCTTCGCCAGTCTCACGATGCGTCCGTTCCCCTCAACAGTTTGACGGCCATTCCCTTCGGCCTCATCTCAACCCCCACCGCCGGCGCAGGATCCACTCGGCCGCCAGCAGCAGCACGATCAGTACGTACGGATACCCCGTCGCGTGCAGCGGGGTACCGCGTCTCGCCGTATCCTCGCCACGCACCGTCTCCGCGCCGGACTCCAGCCGTCCGCCGTCAATGCGCCCGCGTGCGAACTCCGGCGAATATCGTTCGACTGTCAGTACACCGGCACCGGAGATGACGTTATCACCACTGAACGCGCGGGCGCGATAGCTGTAATGGCCGGGCGCAGGTCCAGTCGTGTAGGCGGTATCGCCGCGCACCGCGGCAACAAGCGTGTCGTATGCGACTGATCCGGATTCATCGGTCAGCACTACCTGGATCGAATCGATAGTCGCGGACGCGGTGACCCACGCCACGTCGGCGCCGCGCGGCAAGACCATCTGCGCCGGCCTGACCGGGGGCATGGACGCGACATCGCCCGTCTGTGCGAGCCATCCGGCCAGCGCACTCCAGAAGCGCGCGTAGAGCTGCCGCTCGGCCCCGCCCCGGAAGGCCCACTGCCAGTACCCGGAGGCGGCCGCGACGGCCCAGCGCCGGCCCTGTGTCTCGCCGGCCACAGCAAGTGGCAGTACGGCGCCCTGGCGGCCGCGTGTGGCCATCAGCGGCGCCCAGGCACCCGCTGGTGCATCGACCGGGCGCAGCGCCGTCAGCGGCCGCGCGCTCGCGATCTCCAGGTCCGCGAGCAGCCCGGCCACAGGCGACGCAGGCACATCGGCCCGAGGGAAGAAGTCGCCCTGCATCTCCGCCCCCACCGCGGCCGGGAGGTCGAGAGTCGATACGTCGTCGGCGGGGAAGATCAGCACGTGGGCCGCCGTGCGAGCGGCCTCATGCGCCCAGGCGGGCGCGTCGATGCCGAGACCGTGCAGGACCACGAGCTGGCCGCGCTCGACCGCCCGGCGCACATCGGCCTCGCTGGTCTGGCTGCCGGCCTCCATGCCGGCGGCGAGGCGGACGTACTGTCCGGTCGTGCCGCGCAGCCAGGCGCGCAGGGGGAGACCCAGGCTGCGCTCCAGCAGTGGAGCGAGGAAACGCGGCTCCCAGTCGGGGCGGAACGACACGAGAGCTATACCCGCGGGCTCCGCGCCCACCTGAACGTAAACCGTCCGCTGATCATCGTCGGGGACCGCGTCGGTTGTTTCGAGCGCCACCTCGAGGCGGACCCAGCCGTCCTCCGCGTCGGCCGGCTCGAGTCTCAGCTCCATGCTCCCGGCGGCGAGCCGGCCTGCCGCCGGTGCCGCGACTCGGGTCCGCCCGATCACGCGGCCGTTCCGCCGCACGACCACTCCGACGGAATCCGTCGCGTCCCCGGTCATCGCGAACTCGAGCGGCAGGGGCTGTCCCACGTCCACCCACTGCGGCGCGTTCGCCTCGACGAGCGCCGCATTGGAGACGTCATCGCCGACGTGCACGAGCTCGACACCCAGACCCAGCCGCGGGGCCCAGCGCGCCACTGCATCGGCATCTTCGATACCGCCATCAGTGAATACCACGACATCGCGCACGCCGGCTTCAGCCGCCGCCTGCAGCCCCGGAAGCAGGAGCGTGCGTACGTCCCCGGGGACCGTATCGGGAAGCGCGGCCGGCGCCAGCGGCCGCGCCCGGTCACCAAAGAGGAGAACGGGTCGGTTGCCCGCGCGCGAGCCAGCCGCCGCCACAGCGCTCCGCCACCGTGTGCGTCCATCCGCGTCGGCGAGCTGCATGCTGAGGGAGGCATCGAGCAGGACCTGGGTGCCCTGCACGGCGGCGGCATCGCGCGCTGGCAGCTCCGGATCGAACAGCAGCAGCAGCGCGAGAGCGATCGCCAAAGCGCGCAGCACGGCCAGCAGCATGCGGCCCCGTCCCGGCGTCTCCCGCCGGCGATAGTGCCACACACTCCCTGCGATGACCACGGCGCTCAGACCGAGCCAGAGCACCCACTGCAATCCGCTCATCCTGTCTTCCCGGGTGCGAAAAAGCCCGCCGGCTCTCGGCCAGCGGGCTGTTTCTACAACCTACGCGAAGGAGGGTTTCGCGCCAGATCTCACGTCTCGTCCACCGCGCGGACCGTCCCCGCTCCGGCGGCGTCCGTCTCGGCGAGTTTGCCGGCAGGCGCTGATACACGCTCGAGGAGGGACGAGCGCTGCGGCGCCAGGGCCATGAACTGCTCACGTAGCGTACCGGGCAGCCGCGGCGCTTCCGGAAGCTTCTCCCTCATCGCGTTGACGGCCCGTCCGTTCTTGCGCAGCTCGTAGTGCAGATGCGGGGCCGTGGCGAGCCCCGTCGCACCGATGTATCCGATCACGTCCTTCTGCGTAACCCGCGCACCCACACGGACACCCGACGCGAATCGGCTCAGGTGAGCATACCGCGTGGTGTAACCGTTGATGTGACGCACCTCGATCATGCGGCCGTAGCCGCCGTTCGTTCCCGCGAACGTCACGGTACCGTTCGCCGTCACCTTGACCGGAGTGCCCGTGCCGCCACCGAAGTCGGTGCCCTGGTGCGCACGATAGACGCCCAGCACCGGATGGTAGCGTCGCGGATTGTACGCCGACGTGACACGCGCAAAGTCCACCGGGTACTTGCTGAACCCGTTGCGCAACGGGCGCGCCTCGTTGTCGTAGTACCCCGCTGACTCGGCGTTCTCGTCGAACCAGATGGCCGGGTACGACTGTCCGCGGGACACGATCTCCGCCGCGAGAATCCGAATGCTGCGTGACGTGCCGTCGGGCCGGCTCTCCCGCTCATACGCGACACGGTAGGAATCGCCGACCTGGATCTCGCGCGTGAAGTCCAGCTTGTACTCGTAGATCCCGGCCAGCTCGACGACCAGCTGCGGTCGGTCGGAAGGCCGCACCTTCGACTCGGGATCGAACACCACCGTCTCATACAACGTCGTGCGGCCGGCCGCGATCGTGCCGCCGCCGTACACGGTGTCGATGCGGATCGGCGTGATGATGATGCGGCCGTCCCAGCCCATGTCCGCCTTCATCAGACGGACCGTGCGATCCGCATCGAGGCGCACATCTACGGCCCGCGGCTGATCGTCGCGCGACCAGCGCCGGACCGTTACCTCAGAACCCGCCGGCAGTCTGCGCGGGTCCATGTGCTCGCGCAGACCGAGCAGGAGGTCCGCCATCTCCTGGCCCGTGATGCGGGCCTGGGTAAGGACCGTGGACAACGTCTGTCCCGGCCGCAGCACGTGCGTCTCGGCACGCTCCACCGGCGCCGCGTAGAGCGCGCCCAGTGTGGGCGCACGCGCAGCGTCAGGCTCGTCCACGCGTGGGGGCATCAGCGTCACCGCGCCCAGACTGAACGCAGCAATGAGCCCCAGCGAGATGATCTTGTACGGGTTCGGCATCAAACCTTCGCGTCTCGTTTATGTGGTGTGCTCGTCAGTCCATCTGGCGACGGATGAACGTCGGAATGTCGAGATCCGTCAACTGCTGCCGGCCGATCGGGCTCTGCGGCGGCCTCGCGAACGGCAGTGCCTCCGCGTAGTCCGCCGTGCGCGGTGCAGCCATTGTCGCCGCCCCCGCATGCTGCCGGGCGCCGTAACCAGCATCCTGGCCCGCTCCCACGCCCGCCAGTGCCGGTGCCGCCCCGGCGGCCGGCGCCTGCGACGTACGCATGCCGAAATGCGGCCGGATCACGTTATCGCGCGGGGGCGCTTCCTGCTTCTCCAGCCCCGTCGCGATCACCGTCACACGCACGCCGTTCTCGAGTGTCGGATCGTGCACCGCACCGAAGATGATCTCCGCATCGTCGCCGGCTGCCTCCTTTATAATGGAGGAGATGGTGGTCACCTCGTCAATAGCGAGATCCATCCCGCCCGTGATATTGATCAGCACGCCCATGGCGCCCTGGATCGTCACGTTGTCGAGCAGCGGGCTCGATATCGCTTCCTGCGCGGCTTCCATTGCACGGTTCTCGCCACAGCCGTAACCCGTTCCCATGATTGCGGGTCCGCGACTCTGCATCACCGTCCTAACGTCCGCGAAATCAACGTTTATCTCGCCCGTCACATGGATCAGGTCGCTGATTCCCTGGGTCGCATGCAGCAACACCTCGTCCGCCTTTTTTAGCGCATCCCGGAAAGATGTTCCCTTCCCGACGACCGAAAGCAGGCGCTCGTTCGGCACGACAATGACCGTGTCGGCCGAGCGCTTCAGCTCGGCGAGACCCATCTCCGCCTGCTGCATGCGCTTACGTCCCTCGAACAGGAACGGCTTCGTCACGATGCCGATCGTCAGCGCGCCCATCTCGCGCGCGATCTCCGCGATGACCGGCGCGGCACCCGTTCCCGTGCCGCCGCCCATACCCGCGGTCACGAAGACGAGATCCGCACCCTCGAGGATCTTCGCGATGTCCTCGCGGCTCTCCTCGATCGCCTGCCGCCCGATCTCCGGGCGTGCCCCGGCACCGAGCCCGCGCGTCAGCTTCTTGCCGATCTGGATCTTCAACTGCGACTGCGCCAGCTTGAGCGCCTGCGCATCCGTGTTGACGCTGATGAACTCGACGCCGTCGAGATCCTCGGCGATCATGCGGTTCACGGCGTTGTTACCGCCGCCACCCACACCGATCACCTTCATCCGTGCGTTCTGTGCCGCGCCCTCTTCGAATTCGAATATCATCATGGCTCCCTCCTTCAGGTGATCGGCGTCCGCCGCCACGCGGTATCGCCGGGTACTGCAACGAAAAACAAACTCGGGATCGGAATCGTGTTCGTGTCCGGGATCGGGTCCGGGATCGGGTTGCAGCTGTTCCCGATCCCGATCCCGGACACGATCCCGCTCCCGCTCCCGCGTTCGTTCAAAAGAATTCCCTGAGCCAGGCGACTACGCGGCCGGCAGCACCCTGGCTCAGCCGGGCGCCGAATGCGCTCTCGCTCAGCTGGTCAGCGGCGAACAGCGCGAGGCCGGTCGCGGTCGCGAACTGCGGCCTGCGCACCGAATCCGACAGGCCGGTCAGACCCTCGCCGGGTATGCCGACGCGGACAGGCATACCGAACGCATGCTGTGCCACCTCGACTGCGCCCTCGAGGCCCGCGCCACCGCCCGTCAGCACGGCGCCGGCTCCAAGCTTGCCCATCTCTCCGGCATTCTCGATCTCGCGGCCCACAAGACTCAGGATCTCGTCGAGTCGCTGCTCGATGATGTGAGCGATCAGTTCGCGTGCGACCTCGCGCGTAGTTCCCGGTCCGGGACCGGGCAGCTCGACGGTCTCCCGCGGATCGACCAGCTGCGCATACGCGACGCCATGCTTCTCCTTGGCGACCTCGGCGTGCGCGTACGTGATGCTGAGCCCCTTCGCCAGATCGTTGGTGACCGTGCCGCCGCCCCACGGGATCGAGCACAGGTGACGCATCTTGCCATCACGGAAGATCGCAAGCTCCGTCGTGGAGCCACCGAGGTCGACGAGCGCGACACCGACATCCTTCTCGTCGTCCGTGACGGCGGCGCGTGCCGTGGCGAGCGGTTCGTGGATCGTGCGCTCGATGCGATAGCCGGCCCGGCTCACCGCCTTGCGCAGGTTCTGCGTCGCGGTGATGGAGCTGGTGATGATGTAGACTTCCGCTTCGAGCCGTGTGCCGGCCATGCCGATGGGGTCGCGGATGCCACGCTGGTGGTCGACGATGTACTCCTGCGACAGCACGTGCAGGACCTCGCGGTCTGCCGGAACCACGACCGCACGCGCGACTTCCTGCACGCGCTTTACATCCGCGCCACTGATCTCATCACCGCTCACCGCGACGACACCGTGCGACGTGCGCGCATGGATGTACTCGCCCGCCACGCCCGTGAAGACGCGTTCCACGGTCACACCTGCCATCAGCTCGGCTTCCTTCATGGCAGTGCGAACGGACTCGGTGGTGCCCTCGATGTCCGTGATCACCTCGCGACGCATCCCCACCGTGCGTGCCTGACCGATTCCGAGAATCTTCAGTCGACGTCCCTTCGGCTCAGACACGACCTCCGCGACCACGGCGCAGGTCTTCGTCGACCCGATATCCAATCCCGCTACCAGATTGGGCCGCATATTCAGCTCTTTCCCTTACGCAATGACACCACGACCTGGTCGTGGAACCGCACGTCGATTTTCTTCACGCGATTCAGCTCCGCCTCGGCGGCACGGACCGCTGCACCTTCGGCCGGCTGCACGACACGCGGTGTACCGAGCTCGGCGATCGTAGCGGCCAGCTCACGGAGCCGGTCAGGCGCTGGCTCGACCGGCACGAGCACCTCGGCATCCGCTGCGCTGCGCAGAACCAGACGCACAGCGTCGCCCTCCATTCCGATCTCCGAGATCCAGTCGAGCAGGCCCGGCTCGGCGCGCCTCGTGAGCATCAGGAACTGCAGCGTCGCGAGCGTGGCGGGATCGACGGCGCGGCCGAAAGCGGAGACGCGCGTGCGCACGCTCAGCACCGGCAGATTCAGTCCTTCACCGGCGGGATCGAGCGGCAGGATCCGGCCATGTGCACCAATGGCGCGCAGCTCGGGAGTGCGTGCAAATGCGACGGGCACGGCCTCCTCGATCTCCAGCACTATCGTGCCGGGCAGGCGGCGACGGAGCCGGACATCAGCGACGAGCGGGTGCATGCGCAGCTGCTCGAGCCACGGTGTCGGATCGTCGAACACGTTGGCAGAGGTGTCGATTCCAGCCGCGTCGACCGCGGCGACTGCCGTCAGGTAGCGCAGGCCACTCACCTCGACGCGCTGAACGCGGAATCCGTCAATGCCGCGCAGTGCGATTGGTGTGAACGCCGCCGCAGTGACGAGCACCGTCGCACAACCGAGCACTGCCGCGCCGCGCACCAGTGCAGTCCTCATGCTGCCCCCTGCGCGAGCGCGTCATGGAGGCTGTGCGCCATCTCGTCGATGTCGCCGGCACCCATCGCGACGAGCACGTCGTTGTCCCGCAGCTCGGCGCGCAGTGCGCGCGCCATTTCATCCAGGGTGATGGTGTAATGAACGTGCTTGTTGCCGGCGGCTTCCGCCGCGCGACTCACCAGCTCACCGCTCACACCCTCGATCGGCGCTTCGCGCGCGGGATACACATCGCTGACCCACACGACATCGGCGCCGGCCAGCGCATGGCCGAACGCGACGGCATGTTCACGCGTGCGGCTGAACAGATGCGGCTGGAACGCCGCAACGATCCTGCGACCGGGATACGTGCCGCGCGCCGTCGCGATCGTCGCAGCGATCTCCGTGGGATGGTGCGCGTAATCATCGACGACCGTGATGCCTTGCGCGGTGCCGAGCTCCTGGAACCGGCGTGACACGCCCGAGAAGGAACGCAGCGCGGTGCGCGCGGCGTCGAACGTCGCGCCTGCGTGACGCGCGACCGCGAACGCTGCGAGCGCGTTCTGCACGTTGTGAATGCCCGGCGCACCGAGTGTCAGCGTGCCGAGGCGGTCTCCATGCTCCTCCACGTCGAACGTCATCATGCGGCCGTCCTGCCGCACGTTGATCGCGCGCAGGTCGGCGTGCTCACCCGTGCCATACGTCAGCAGATGCGCAGGGCCGCTGACGTGAGAGGCAATGCGACGCGCACCCTCGTCATCACTGCACACGGCGATGATGCCGTCTTCTTTCACGCTGTCCGCGAACTCGACGAATGCCTTCTCGACACCGGCCAGGTCGCCGTAGATGTCGAGGTGATCCGCTTCGATCGACGTGATCACGGCTGCAGCCGGCCGCAGCGTCAGGAAAGAGCGGTCGTACTCGTCCGCCTCGACCACGAAGATCTCGTCGCGTCCCGCACGCAGCCCACCGCCCCATGCCGGCATGCGGCCTCCGACCAGGCCCGTGGGCTCCATGCCAGCCGCGTCGAGAATCGCGGTGGTCGCAGCCGTCGTCGTGGTCTTGCCGTGCGTCCCGGCTATGGCGAGGACGACCGCCTGATTGACGAGCGCGCCGAGGGCCTGGGCCCGCTTGAGCACGGGGATGCCGCGATCCCGCGCCGCGATGACTTCCGGGTGCGTGCCCGGGATGGCCGACGTCATCACGAGCGCCGTGGCATCGGCGATGTGCGCATCATCATGGCCGTGATGGATCGTAACGCCGCGCGCGCGCAGCGCGTCGGCCGCCGCGCCCAGACGCAGGTCGCAGCCCGTAACCGTGCCGCCGCCCCGCACGACCAGCTCCGCCAGCGCGGACATGCCGGCACCGCTGATACCCATGAAGTGCACTGCGCCCGTGCGTGCGAGCGCGCGCAGGTCCACGCTCATCCAGGCCTCATCGCGCATTGTCATCGTGCGATCAGGCGGTGCAGGTGAACGGCGATCTCCCGTGCGGCATCGGGCTGCGCGCGTGCCTGCGCGGCCGCGCGCATCTGCGAGCGGCGCTCCTCATCTCCCGTGAGCGTCAGGATCTCCTGCCACAGCCACTCCGGCGTCATCTCGGCCTCGCGCAGCATGCGCGCAGCGCCTGCCTTCTGGAGCGCCTCCGCGTTGTGTGTCTGATGGTCGGCCGCGGCGGTCGGCAGCGGCACGAGCAGCATCGGACGTCCCCACGCGAGGAGCTCTGCGGTCGCCATGGCGCCCGCACGTGATACTGCGACGTCCGTAGCCGCGAGCGCCTCGGGCATCGCATCGATGTAGCCGAACGTCTTCACCCACTGGAGGTCGAGCGGCGCCAGCCGCTCACGCACTTCGTCAATGTGATTGGGACCCGTTGCCCACAGGATCTCGAGCCTGTCCGGCCGCGCGTCAAACTCGCCGGCGGCGACCTGCTCCAGCGCGGCGAGCAGCGCCTGATTCACGGCGCGCGACCCCTGACTGCCCCCCACGACCAGCAGCACGACCGCGTCCCGTGTCAGACCGAAACGCGCACGCGCAACCGCGGGATCGATGCTCAGGTCGGGGGGCCGGATCGGATTGCCGAGCGCCAGGACCTCCGTGTTCCTGCCGGGCTTCAGCATGAGCGCAGCCTCCGGAAATCCGAGGTGCACCTGCCGCGCCCAGCGGCTGAGCTGGCGCGTCGTGAAGCCCGGGTGCGAGTTCTGTTCCTGCACCGCGACCGGCACCGCGGTCAGCACCGCCCACATGCCCGCCGGTCCGCTCGCGTAGCCGCCCGTTCCGACGACGAGCGACGGACGGATCTGCAGGAACAGCCTTGCCAGTTTCGCGAATGTGCCGGTCATGGCCGGCAGCAGCCGCCAGTTGCGCCAGATACCGTCGCGCTGAAAGCCGCGGATCGGAAGCAGCGTGTGTGCGACCTGCTTCTCCGGCAGCACGCGCGCTTCCACGCCGCGTCGCGCACCGACGTAGTGAACGCGAATCTCCGGATCGAGCTCCTGCAATGCCGCACCGAGAGCAAGTGCCGGATAGAGGTGACCGCCCGTGCCGCCGCCGGCGAAGATCACGGTCTTCATGCCGTCACCTCGCCCGTGCGCCGCGCGATGTTGATCAGGATGCCGACGCCCGCCAGGCACACGAGCAGACTCGTCCGACCGTACGACATGAACGGCAGCGTTACGCCGGTCGTCGGGATGAGTGCCAGGTTGACGAGCATGTGCAGCATCGCCTGCACCACGATCAGGTTGGTCACGCCAACCGCGAGCAGGAACCCGAACAGGTCGGGGGCGTGCCGCGCGATGCGGAAGCCGATCAGCGCGAACGTCGTGAACATCACGATGATCACGAACAGCCCGACGAACCCCCACTCCTCGCCGATCATGGCGAAGATGAAATCGTTGTGCGGCTCCGGCAGGTAGCCGAACTTCTGCACCCCGTGACCGAATCCGCGACCGAAGACGCCGCCGCTGCCGATCGCAATGAGCGACTGCGTGATCTGATAGCTGACATTCGCCGGGTCGTGCGACGGGTCAAAAAACGCGGCTATGCGCCGCCCGCGATACGCGGCGGCCGCAATCTGCGACCAGAGCAGCGGCAGCCCGACGAGCGCGAGCAGGATGAAGTGACCGATGCGCGCGCCGCCCGCGAACACGACGAGCGAGGCGAGGAGCATGACGATCACTGCGGCGGACATGCTGGGCTGCAGGAAGATGAGCAGCACCACGAGACTCCATACGAGCAGGAACGGCATCAGCCCGCGCGACAGGCTCGTCAACCTGTCCTGCTTCTTCACGGTGAGGGCCGCCGTCCAGATGATGAGTGCCAGCTTCGCGAGCTCCGAAGGCTGAAGTGCGAGCGGGCCGACCTCCAGCCAGCGGCGTCCGCCGTTGACGACACGGGAGTGAGCGCCCGGTATGAGAGTCGCCACGAGCGCGGCAATGACGAGCAGCAGGATCGGCCAGGCCAGAATGCGCAGGCGGCGGTAGTCCACGTAGGCCATCACCACGAGCACCAGGAAGCCCATGCACGCACCGGTCACCTGCCGCACGACGTAGTAGTAGTCGGGCAGTCCGCGTCCCTGCGCGAGCACCGAGCTGGCACTGTAGACGGATACGATGCCGAGGGACAGCAGCATGACCGTCAGCAGCAGCAGCAGCGCGGACTCCCAGCCCGTCCCGAGGCGTGACGGGGCGCCCGCACCGCTCCACTCTGCCGATGACATGCGCATGGCTGCGACGCGGCTCATGATGCCGCCTCCGCGAATTCGCGCACCAGCGTCTTGAACGCGCGACCGCGCTCCTCGTAGTCGCGGAACATGTCGAAGCTCGCACACGCCGGTGAAAGCAGCACGGCATCGCCGGAACGGGCGGCCGCCGCTGCGCGCGCGACCACATCCGCAAACGAGCCGTCCACCCGGTCCACGGCGGCGTGGCCGGCGAGATCGTCCGCCACGATCGGCGCGGCTTCACCGTACGCGATGACCTTCGTCACACGCCCCTGCATGGCATCCAGCAGCTGCGTGTAGGGCTCGCCCTTGTGCCGGCCGCCGAGCAGCAGGATGACGGGGCGGTCCATACTGCGCAGCGCGACGATGGTCGACGCGATGTTCGTCGCTTTCGAGTCATTCACCCACAGCACGCCGTCCGTCTCGCTGACCACTTCCAGACGGTGCTCCAGCCCGCCGAAAGTGCGCAGTCCCTCAGCGATCGCGTCCGTCGCGGCACCGGCCGAAACCGCCGCGACCGCCGCAGCCAGTGCGTTCGCGCGATTGTGCGCGCCGAGCACGCGCAGTTCCGTCTGATGCAGCAGTTTCGTGTCCGTGCGTGCGATCCTGATGCACAGATTACCGCTACCATCGATCCAGCCGCCCTCTTCATCGACGCCGAGCGAGGTGTTGACGCGGAAGACACGACGGCGACCATCCGCCTCCCCAGGCAATTGCATTGCCGCCGCATCTTCCGCGTTCAACACCCAGACGCTCGTACGCGTCGCATTCCTGAACAGACGCGCCTTGTCCGCATAGTACGCATCGACCGACGGGTAACGGTCGAGATGATCGGGCGCGAGGTTGGTGAGCACACCAATGCGCGGCGCGAACGTATCGACATCGGCCAGCTGGAACGAGCTGGCTTCGACGACCACCCAGTCCGGCTGCTGCGGCCGCAGCGCGACATCCGAGAGCGCGATGCCGATGTTGCCGGCGGCCGGCGCATCGAACCCGGCCGTCTCGAGCAGGTGCGCAGTCAGCGCCGTGGTGGTGCTCTTGCCGTTTGTGCCCGTGATCGCGAGCACCGGCGCACTCAGCTCGCGGAACGCGAACTCCAGCTCCGAGATGCGCGGCACGCCGGCCAGGCCCGGATCGGAGAGGATGCGCGCGGTCGGGGGCACGCCGGGACTCAGCACCAGTACGTCGCAGTCGGCGAGCTGGGGCACAGTGTGACCGCCCGTCTCCGCGCGGCCGCCGAGTGCACGTACCTCGGCCGCGGCGTCCTGAACTTCTTCGGACGCGCCCGCGTCGGATGCGAACACGTCATGGCCACGTGCTCTTGCGAGCCGCGCGGCCGACCTGCCGCTCCTTGCCAGTCCGATGATGCCGACGCGCATGTCGATCACCTGATCTTCAGCGTACTGAACGCGATGAGCGCGAACAGCAGCCCGAGGATCCAGAAGCGCACGATGATCTTGCTCTCCGCCCAGCCCGCCTTCTCGAAGTGGTGGTGGAGCGGCGACATGAGCAGCAGCCGCTCGCCGCGGCCGCGCGCGCGCACCGTGTACTTGAACCATGAGACCTGCGCCATCACCGAGACGGCCTCCAGCACGAACACGCCGCCGATGATGACCAGCAGGAACTCCGCCTTCAGCATCACGGCCACGGCGCCGAGCGCACCCCCCAGTGCCAGCGAGCCGGTGTCGCCCATGAAGACCTCGGCCGGGTGCGCGTTGAACCACAGGAATCCGAGCGATGCACCCGCGAGGGCGAAGCAGAAGATGCTCAGCTCCCCCGCCCCGGGCATGTAGAACAGCCCGAGGTAGCGCGATGTGTCGACGCGGCCGATCAGGTACGCGAAGATGCCGAACGTGCCCGCCGCGATGGCCGAAAGACCGCCGGCCAGGCCGTCCAGCCCGTCCGTCAGGTTCACGGCATTCGACGCACCGGCGAGGACGAACATGACCCACGGCACGAACAGCAGCGGGGTCATCGCGATGTGCCACTCGGCGAAGAACGGCAGGCTCGTCCATGTGGCCGGCACGTCGCTCAGCGGATAGATCAGCATCACGGAACCCATCAGGAATCCGAGCACCGCCTGTCCTACCAGCTTGTACTTGCCGACGAGGCCCTCCGTGCGGCGGCGCACGACCTTCAGATAGTCGTCGAGGAAACCGAGCGAGCCGAGCCACACGAGCACGACCATCGCGATGACGACGAACCCTTCGGTCAGGCGCGCCCAGAGCAGCGTAGAGATGAGCGTGGACAGGATGATGAGCGCGCCACCCATCGTGGGTGTGCCCGCCTTGCTCAGATGCGACTGTGGCCCCTCCTGCCGCACGACCTGGCCGACGCGCAGGCGACGCAGCCAGCGGATGACACGCGGGCCGAGTGCGAGCGAGATGAAGAGCGCCGTCGCCATTCCGCCCGCGGCGCGGAACGTCACGTAGCCGAACAGGTTGAACAGGATGAAACCCGTGCGATCGTACAGAGGCCAGAGCAGGTGGTACAGCATCAGTCCTCCCGGCGATCGGACGTGGCGGCATTGGCGCCGGTGTTACTCTGGGGGCGCTCCGCCGTTCGCGCGTCGTCACGCGAATCGGTGGTCATGTCGATCGCCCGCGACCCGAAGGCCTCCCCGTGCGGGTGGAGCGACCCCCATTTGCTTTCGAGGTGCGGCAGCAGGCGCTCGAGCGCGACACCGCGCGAGCCCTTCAGCAGCACGACTTCACTTCCCTGCAGCGCGGCCTCGAGCGGCTCCCACGCAGCGATGGGGTCCTGCACCATCACGAGGCGCGCTCCGAGCGCTGCGCCATGCTGCCGGAACGCATCGGCGAATTCGCCGGTCGCTACGATCAGATCGAAGTCCTGTGCGGCGATCTCGGTGGCGAGCTCGCTGTGGATGGCAGCGCTGCCGCTGCCGAGCTCGAGCATGCTCCCGAGTACTGCCACGCGGCCACCGCGCCGCGGCATCGATGCCAGCAGGTCCACGGCTGCACTGACACTCGCCGGGTTGGCGTTGTAGCAGTCCGCGATGACGATCAGGTCGCCGATCCGGTGGAACTCGGTGCGCATCTTCGGCGGCTGGAGCGCCTCGATGCCTGCGATCGCGTCCTGGTCAGGAACACCCCAGGCCTGCGCGATACCAAGCGCGACGAGCGCGTTGCGCGCGTTGTGCCTGCCACGCAGTTCGAGCGCCACGTCATGACCGTTCCAGTGGAATCGCACGCGGCCCTCTTCGTCCAGCTCCACGTCCGTGCCGCGCAGCGCGGCGTCGGCCACGTCCGTCAGTCCTGCAACCTGCACGGTGCGGTGCATGTGCTGCGCGCGCGTCGCGAGCATCGGCGGATCGTCCGCCACGACGACAGCTCCGTCCAGCGGAATCCACGGCAGCACGGCGGTCTCCTCGCGCAGTACGCCTTCCAGGTCGCCGAGACCTTCCAGGTGCTCTGCCGAGATCCCCGTGATCACCGCTGCGTCCGGCTCCACGATGGCAGCCAGCTGCGCGATCTCGCCCGGCGAGTTCGTGCCGATCTCCGCTATCACCACTTCCGCATCGTCCGGCGTGGCCAGCAGCGTGAGCGGCGCACCGATCAGGTTGTTGAAGTTGCCGCCGGTCGCATGCACGCGGTACTTCGGCGCGAGCGCGGCACGAAGCAGCTCCTTGGTGGTCGTCTTGCCATTGGATCCCGCGACCGCGCACACGCGCGCACCCAGCTGCCGTCGCCGACAGCGCGCGAGGCGGCCGAGTGCCTCGAGCGTGTCGGCGACGACATAGAAGCGCATGTCGGTCGGCGCGTCGTCCGGCACGTGATCCACTACCGCGCCACGTGCACCAGCCGCACGCGCCTGCCCCAGATACGCATGTGCGTCGTGCACCGCGCCGCGCAGCGCCACGAACAGCTCGCCGTCCTTCAGCTGACGCGTGTCCGTGTTCACACCGGTGAACGTCACGCCCTCATCGCCGGACCGTGCCGCGATGCCGAGCGCCGCCGTCACTGCCGCCTCACTCCAGGTCGTCATGCAGCACCACGGAGCAGGTTGGCGACGACTGCACGCTCGTCGAACGAGCGCTTTTCCTGTCCAATGATCTGGTATGTCTCGTGGCCCTTGCCGGCGAGCAGGATCACGTCATCCGGGCCCGCAGTCCGCAGTGCGTGCGCGATCGCCTCCGTGCGGTCCGTGATCCGGACGTGCGGCGCGGACATCCCCTCTTCGATATCGTCGATGATCGCGTCCGGATCTTCCGTGCGCGGATTGTCCGACGTCACCACCGCCAGATCGGCGTGGGCCTCCGCGACGGCGCCCATGAGCGGACGCTTGCCCCGGTCGCGATCGCCGCCAGCGCCGAACACGACGATAATGCGACCGCTCGTGAGCCGACGGAGCGTTGTAAGCACCCGCTCGAGCGCGTCGGGCGTGTGCGCATAGTCACGCAGAACCGGGCACGGCGTATCGTTGATGATCTCGATCCGCCCGGGCACCTGCGGGATCGTCGCCATCGCGGCGGCCGTCTCGTGTACGGTGAATCCGAGAGCGAGACAGGAGGCGGCGGCGCCGAGTGCATTGTAGACGTTGAAGTCGCCGGGCAACGGCAGCTCCGTGCTCGCCCTGCCGTCGGGCGTGTGCAGCTCGAAACGCGCTCCGCTGGCGCTGAGCTCGATGTCGGTCGCGCGAACATCGGCATACCGCTCGATACCGTACGTCAGCGACGCCGGAGCCTCGCGGGCGAGACCGGCCCACGCGGGATCGTCGGCATTGATGATCGCGCTGCCATCGCGCTTCAGCAGGTGGACCAGCGAACGCTTTGCGTCACGGTAGCTCTCGATCGTGCCGTGATAGTCGAGATGGTCGCGCGACAGATTCGTGAAGAGCGCAACATCGAAGTCGAGACCGTGCACGCGGCCCTGATCGAGCGCGTGCGACGACACTTCCATTGCGACGGATCGTATGCCGCGATCGACGAGCACGCGCAGCGTGCGCGACAGCTCGACGGGGCCCGGCGTGGTGAGCGATTCGCTGCCCGGCAGCACGGAGCCGTCCTCGACGATCGCTCCGAGCGTCCCGAGCGATGCCGCCGGCTCCCGCTGTGACAGCATGTGACGCAGCACCCACACCGACGTCGTCTTGCCGTTCGTCCCCGTGACGGCGATCAGCCGCAGCGAGTGCTCCGGCTCCGCAAAGAAGACGCTCGCGGCAATCGCCGCAGCGCGACGGCCGTCACGTACTACGATCTGCGGGATGTCCGCATCGCTGACCGCGTGCTCCACGAGTGCCGCAACTGCACCGGCCTGCGCGGCTGCGCCCACGAAGTCGTGCGCATCCACGCTGGATCCCGACCACGCGCAGAACAGATCGCCAGCCGACACGTTGCGGCTGTCATCGGTGATTCCGGCGATATTCACATCCGGAACTACGTCCTCCACCAGCATGTCCGCTGCGCGGAGCCGGCGTGTCAGCTGACTTACCGACATGTAACGCGCCTGCATCATGCGCCGTCTCCGGCGATGACCCGAATGACCGAAGCTGCGACCGCTTCCGCACCCGCGGCCGGCACCGTCCGCACGATGCGACCGCTGCCCTCGAGATGCAGGCGGAATCCCGCTTCATGAAGGCGTCGCACGCCGTCGCGAAGCGGCATGCCACTCACGTCGGGGATCACCTGTACGGCAGTTCCGGACGAGTCCTGAGCCGGCGTCGCGTTACGGCTGGAGGCGAACTGCACCACACCCGACCCGCTCGCACGCGCAGCCGCCGGAGCCTGCGGCATCGCCGTGGCCGGCTCCACAGAGCGAGCGATGGCGGAGCGATCGATCGGCGTGTTCCGCGTCGCGAGCGCCGCCTCGAGCGTCGCACGGGTCACGGGCGCCGCCGCGAGGCCACCATAGTACTCGCCATCCGGCTCATCGAGCTTCACGATGAACACCAGCTGCGGATCGTCCGCCGGGAAGAATCCCGCGAACGACGCCGTGTACGCACCCGGCCGGTACCGGCCGTTCTCTGCGATGCGGGCCGTGCCCGTCTTGCCTGCTACGCGGAACGTCGCCAGCGCCGCCTGCCGGCCCGTCCCGAAATCGACTGCATCGACCAGCACATCGCGGATCTGGTCTGCTACCTGCTGCGGAATGACTCGCCTCACTACTCTCGGCTCGAATACCTGCTCCATGCGACCGTCACGGGAGCGCACCTCCCGTACCAGCCGGGGCTCGAGGAGCAGACCGCCGTTTGCCAGGGCGGCGTACGCCATCGCCATCTGGAGCGGCGTAACGGCGATTTCGTAACCGATCGACAGGCGCGAAGGCGAGGACCATGACCACTGGGCGGTACGCGGCAGACGGCCACCGGATTCCGTCGGATAGGAGACACCCGTCGGTGAGCCGAAGCCGAATCCCCGCAATGCGAGGTACTGCTCGCTTCGCTCCATGCGTTCCGCCATCTTCGCCACGCCGATGTTCGACGATTCGCGCAGCGCGTCACCCAGCGTCATCCACTCGTGGGCGTGCGTGTCGCTCAGGGACAGGCGCTCGAAGAAACCCTCCTCACCGAACACACTGTCGCGCAGCGTCGCGCGGCCCAGAGACAGCAGTGCGGCAACAGTGAAAGGCTTCATCGTGGAGCCGGGCTCGTATGGCACCATCACGCCGCGCCAGTTGCTCGCCCGGCGGTCGCTGCCCCGACTCACCGCAGCGAGGATCTCGCCCGTACGCGGATCAGCCATCACCAGCTCGCCGCCGCGGGCGCGATTCGTCGATATAGCTTCGGCCAGTGCGGCTTCAGCGATCTCCTGAAGGTCGTAGTCGATCGTGAGGTAGACGTCGCGACCGGCCACGGGCTCGATTGCGCGCAGCATTGCACCCGGCAGCGTGCGTCCGCGCGAGTCCCGGCGCACCACGGCACGCCCCGGCCGTCCGTTCAGCACGGAGTCGAACTCCATCTCGATACCGCCCTGCGCCACACCGTCGAGGCGCACGGGTCCGAGCAGCTCGCGGGCTACGCCGCCGTTCGGATAGAACCGCCGCTGAACACTCTCGAAATGGATTCCGGGGTGGCCATCGAGCGCATCACGAACGTCCAGGCCGTAACGGCCGGGCAGCACGACCCAGCTGCGCCTGCCATCCGTGTAGCGGCGCGCCTGCGCCTTCGTTGCGTCGAGATGTTTCACAAGGAGTGACACCACGCGGTCGCGATCGGCAATCTCACGCGGCGCGATCGCCACGCTGAACACTTCGTGACTCGCGGCCAGTGGAACGCCGTCACGATCGTAGATCGTGCCGCGTGGCGCTTCGAGGTTGAGCGTGTCGCCCTGCTGGTCCAGCGCACGTGCACGCCACGAGTCGCCCTGCATGGCACCCAGATGGAATGCACGGCCCGAGGCGAGCGCGGCGCTCAACAGTACGCCGGCCAGGAGAATGCGACGTCGCACCTCCGGGCTCCTTCCGCTCGCTCGGGCCGCCATCAGGGCCGCTCCGCCACCGTCAGCAGGCCACGCCCCGTCAGTTCGGCAGCATCGCCGCCCATGCCTGCACGCGCCGGCGCCTGCAGGAATACGATCTCGTCTCCGGCCGGTATGCGCAGCCCGAAACGCTCACGCGCCACAGCCACGATCCGCGTGCGGCTCTCCAGCCGCTGGATCGTACGCTGCAGCTCCGAATGCTCCGCCTGCAGCAGCGCCCGCTCCGCACGCGCCACATCCAGTGCACGCAACTCTTCCAGCGCCCGGCTCTGCCGCCACACAACCATGCTCAGCGAGCCGAACAGCAGTGCGCACGCAATGCCCATCCGGATCGCTCCTGTGCCACGCTTCATACCGCCTTCTTCCACGCCCGCAGCCGCGCACTCCGCGCCCGCGTGTTCGCTGCGACTTCCTCTTCCCCCGCCATCACCGGCTTGCGTGTCAGCGTCCTGCCCAGCGCCGCACCCCGGCAACGGCACACCGGCAGCTCCGGTGGGCATACGCAGTCGCGGCTCCACTCACGAAACGCGTCCTTCACGATCCTGTCCTCCAGCGAATGGTACGACAGCACCACGAACACGCCCGCCGACTCGAGCCGCTCGCGCAGCGCGACCAGGGCACGCTCCAGTACCGCCAGCTCGTCGTTCACCGCGATCCGCAACGCCTGGTAAATACGTGCGCGGTCCTGCACCGTGATGCGTGGACCGTAGAACCGGTCCAGCACCTCGTTCAGATCGTCACTCGTGCGAAACGGCTGCTCCGCGCGGCGGCGCACCACCGCCGCCGCCAGACGCCGCGAGCGGCGCTCCTCGCCGTACCGATAGAACACGTCGGCCAGGTCGGATGCCGACCAGTCGTTCAGCAGATCGGCCGCCGTGGGCGCCGCTTCCACTGCCGCCATGCGCATGTCCAGCGGAGTACCGGGCCGGAACGAGAAGCCACGCCCCGCTTCGTCCAGCTGATGCGACGAGACGCCCAGGTCGAGCAGCGCGCCGGTCAGAGGACGCGTCTCCGACTCCGCGGCATCGGCGAAGTTCGCGTTCACCAGCTCCACACGGTCCCCGTAGGGCTCCAGCCGCAGTCCAGCCACCTCGAGCGCCTCCCTGTCCTGGTCCACGCCAATCACCCGTGCCGCCGCACTCGTCCGAAGAATCGCCTCCGTGTGGCCCCCGCCCCCCAATGTCCCGTCGAAGTACAGCCCGCCGCGCTCCGGCTTCAGGTACTCCAGTACCTCCGTCACCATGACCGGCGCGTGGTATCCGCGTTCGTCCGCCACTACCGGAAAATGTCCGCTGCATGCTGACGGAAGTCCGGCGCAGCACCCTGCACTGCCTCCTCGAACTTGCCGGGGTTCCAGATCTCGACCTTGTTGATCGCTCCCACCAGCAGCGCCTGTCCCTCCAGCTCCGCCGCACCCCGCAGCGACGCCGGGATCAGGATCCGGCCCTGCGCGTCCGGCGTGACTTCCACCGCGCTCGACATCACGGAAAGCACCCACATGCGGCCGGACGGATCACGCATCATGGCCTGCATGCGCTCCTCCACTTCCAGCCATTCGGTTTCGGGATACAGGGCGAGCGCCGGGGGGTAGGCCTGTACGAGCACGAAGCGCTGATCCGTCGCCTCACGACGGAACTGCGCCGGCAGACTCAGCCGACCTTTTTCGTCGAGCTGATGCTGAAAGCTGCCCAGGAACTTGCCTCCCCTAACGGGAGATCGGGTACCCGCCATGCTCCGCTGCGCCGTCCATTCGTGCCATGGGATGCCATCGTTCCCCACTCCGCCCCACCCGACCCCACCAAAGTACCCATCGCCCCCCACACGGTCAAGGGTTTTCCTTCCCGCCATGGGACCGCGTTGCATATGCATGGGACGGGGCCGGTATTTGCATGGTCTGCCGGCCCACGGAGGAGCATGAAGAGATCAATTGCGGTGGTGGTGAGACCCCCCGGAGACGAGGGGCGGCTGGAGGCTCTGCGCGTTGCCGTGGAGGCCCTGCGGAGGGCAGGACATCGCGTGGGCGTGCGGGTGACGTTCGAAGCCGGCGACGCGCGGCGCTACGCTCGCTCGGCCGCGCGCGCAGGGTGGGACGTGGTGGTGGCGGCGGGCGGTGATGGCACGGTGAACGAGGTGGTCAACGGCCTCGCGCGCGTACGCGGGCGCACCCTGATGGGTGTGGTGCCCATGGGGACGGCCAACGATTTCGCCTCCTCGCTCAGCGTGCCGGCTGATCTGGAGGCAGCGCTGCGGCTGGCGGCGGAGGGTAAGGCGCGGCCGGTGGACGTGGCCCGCGTGAACCGACGGTGTTTCATCAACGTCTCGACGGGCGGCTTCGGCGCCGACACATCACAGGAGGCGAGCCGCGCGCTGAAGAAGCACCTGGGCGGATTTGCGTACGTGCTGCGTGGCGTGGAGAACATGATGAAGTTCGAGGTGCACTCCGGTCGTTTCAGTGTGGGCGGAGAGCTTGTGTATGAGGGTGAGTTCATCTTCTTCGCGGTCGGCAACGCACGCCAGACAGGCGGCGGCACGCCGCTCACTCCGCTCGCGAAGGTCGGCGACGGCCGCCTGGACATCATGCTGGTGCATGGCATGTCGCGTCTGCAGTTCATGGCGCTGCTGCCGGATCTGAGAGCGGGTACCCACCTGGACAGTCCTCATGTGAGCTACTACCGCGCCGATCAGTTCGATGTCGAGGGTGCCGGGGACATCGTAGTCAACGCCGACGGCGAACACATTGCGGGCGATGCTTATCACTACGATGTCCTTCCCCGCCCGCTCCATGTAATAAGCGGGGCGACGACCGATCCCGTGGACGGCTGAGCGGGCGAGCAGCGCGGACGTTATGCCGCCACGAACCTGAGGTCCGTTGCGTCGGCGTGTCGCCGGCTGCAAAAAAAACCGGGCCGCCCTTTCGGACGGCCCGGTGCTGCTCTTCGGGATGAAGAGTCCTGCTCAGCCCATGTCGATCAGGGCCTTCGCCATCTCCATGTACTGCTGCACATTCTGGAGCAGAGTGGCCCGCTGGGCCGCCTGCTCGGTGTAGCCGCCCGCGCCTTCGAGCAAGACCTTGGCCCGCTCGAGGATCGGCATGGCGCGGCGTGCAGGTGCGGCCGTGGTGGCCTCGCGCAGCAGCGCGTCCGCCTGCTTCACCATTGCGTAGCCGTGGAAGAAGTTGATCATACCCACGGTGCGATCGGACTTGCCGATCTCGCGCGCTGCCGTGAAGAATCGGATCGACGCTTCCGGCCGGCCTTCCTGCGTCACGTTGTAACCGCGGACAGCGATCTGCTGTGCGAGGTTCTCGGCCTGGTCCTGCTGCATCGAGTTCGACGCCAGCCCGGCCTTCACCGCGGCCACCGCGCCGTCGATGTTGCCTTCACCAAACAGCATCACGGCCTTGCGGAACGCGATACCCGGCAGGTTCGGATCGAGTGTCGCCGCACGATCCATCGCGGCAAGCGCTTCATTTGTCCGGCCAGCCTCACGCAGGATGTCGGAGTAGACGAGCCACGCCTGCGCATCCTCGGAGTTCGCCGTTGCCTGCGCACCGACCTCGAGCGCCTTCGCCTGGTTGCCCACGTTCTTGTACGCGAGCATCAGGTTGCGGTACACGGTCGCGTCCGTCGAGTCGCCGCGGACCTGTATGGCGCGGTTGTAGTAGCCGATCGCCTTCTCGAAGAAAGCGTTGGCCGCATCCGTATTGCCGTTGGCCGGACCGGCCTGCAGCGTCTCGAGACCGGCATTCATCGCGAAATGGCCGGTGTACTCGAGCAGTGCTCCGCCCGCCTCGGGCGCGGCTGCGGCTTCCTCGACCAGCGACAGGGCGCCGGACGGGTCACCCGCATTGGCCAGGTCGTGTGCGATGCTGAGGCGCACGTTGTCATCGCCCGGGTTGAGGGCGAGGTACTCCTTGAAGTACTGCTGCGAGACGTCCTTGCGACCGAGCTTGGACGCGAGGATACCCGCGGCCAGCATCGCATCGCCGTTGATCGGATCGATCTCCAGCACCGTGCGATACGCCTCGAACGCCTCTTCGTTGCGATCCATGTTCATCAGCGCCGAGCCACGCGCATAATGCGCGGAGACCGACTTCGGATTCAGCTCGACCGCCTGCGTGCAGAGGTCGAGAGCACCCTGCCAGTTCTGGCTCTGGATGTTCTGGTCGCAATAGAGAACCAGCGAGAGCTGCTTCACGTAGGTCTGGAACGACTGCACGACCTGCGCGGCACCCTGCTCTGGCGACTGGAAGGCGAACTGCGGCACCTCGAACGCATCACCACCCGCAGTCGGGTGGAAGCTGGCCGTGACCGCGCCCGTCGCTTCGTCGAGCGTACCACACAGCACGAGCTGTGCGATGTTGGCCTGCGCAGCGAGCTGACGCCACTTCACGCAGTCCATGTCGGACTCCTTGAGTCCGTACTTCTTGAGTGCGTCCTTCCACTCCTTCTCTTCAGTCGGAGCGTGCGTCGGCATCTCGTTGATCTGGTCGCGAACCTGATCCGCGAGGCGGTTACCGTTGCGCGTGGACTTGCCCTCTGCATTGACGAAGGCAGGCACCAGCACACGCATGCGGCTCTGCACCTGCGCGGCGGCGGGCACGGCGTCTCCGGCGAGCATTGCGCCCGCCAGGAATGCGACCCCGAACACGGTGTGACGTGAATTGAGCTTGCGCATCTTTCGGTTCTCCATCCCGAAGGAACCCCTTGATACCACCCCGGCAGGAGGTGGCCCTCGTACAGCTATTAACCTGACAATCCCTGAAAGTTCGCCATGCCAACAACTTGGCGTACTTCTCGGGGCGGCTGTCCCGTGCGGTTCAAATCTATGTGGAGATGATCCGCACAAACTATCCGCATGGGATACGTGGTGCAAGACCCGCACCTGCAATTCGTCCCTGGAAAGGGGGCGTGATTCCGCGCCCGGCCGCCATTCTCCCCCACGCGACCGGATGCCGGCCCCTGTCGCGTGTCCTCCACAGGGAACACCATTTGCACCCTCAGTGGACACCCACACAGGAGAGGCACGGGATGGAGATCGAGGGCCGGACGAAGGGCGAGGCCGAGGCGCGCGAGCAGCTGGTGCGCGCCGTGAGCTCATTGACGGGCGCGCCGCATGAACGGCGTCATGAGGCGCTGATGGAATGGTCGGAGGCGGAGCTGGGCCTGGAGCGTGAGCTGGCAGAGCAGATCTACGCGCTGGCGGAGGAAGAGGAGCTGGAGCCGGTCTACGCGTTCAACCTGGTGCGCTCGCAGATCGGCGTGCAGGAGCTGGAGGAGCCGGAGCAGGACATGGACGAGGAGGCGGTGCAGCAGGCTCCGCCGGACTGGGTGGCGGAGGATGCAGTGGAGCTCGAGGACGTGGTGCTGGAGCGACGTCTGCGTGCGAGCTTCCGCCGGCTGCGCTCTCACCTGGAGGAGAGCGGGTCGCCGACGGAAGCGATCACGGCTTTTCTGAACGACGCCGACGTGGGTCGCGTGCGGCTGCGGTGAGATCCGCGCTCAGCGCGTCAGGTACTCGACGCTCATCTCCGTGGTATTCAGCGGTGAACGCTGCATCGTCCGCCGCGGCTCCGGATTGCGCGTGGAGACCAGCCGCTCGGTGAAGTCGACGCGCTCTTCCATCAGGTCGAGGCGGCGATTGATGTGCTCGAGCAGCGCGATCGTGCGCGCACTGGTGTCGTTCTGGGTGCGGGCATGCAGGCGATCGGCCGACATGGCCTCGAGCAGGCCCCCAAGCTTCTTGGTGATCGGCCGCAGAATCATCACGGCGGCAATCGACATGAACATGCTGATGGGTATGAGCGCTTCCACTGTACACCTGCTTCGCTGAGTCCAGACCAACCCGGAGACCGGGGCGCGTGCCGTACGCAGCGTACCCTACGGCAGCGGCCCCGCCCCGGTTTCGGTTCAGCGCGGCAGGGGCTTCGAGTTGTTGGCCGGGTCGACGTCGAGCAGGATGTTGTCCGGATCGATCGTCACCCTCTCCGGCCGCTCCGCGGTCGTGATCGTCACGGCCTGGCGCGGCTCGCGGGTCGTGAGGCGGTAGACGGAGTCGCCGGCGCGGATATCCACCGGCATCCAGATACCGCCCTCGCGGATGACCTCTGCACGTGTGACCCAGCTGCCATCGGCGGCCTGCTCCAGGCTCACGTCCCCGAGCCTGTAATCCAGCGTTTCGGTCGTGTGGATCCACTGGTCGAAGAACCAGTCCAGATTCTCGGGACTGGCGGTATTGAACGCCTTCCGCAGATCGGCTTCCGTCACATGCTCCAGCGCCTTCTCGGCGTAGTACTCGCGCAGCGCCGCACGGAACACATCATCGCCCACCATCCAGTGCAGCATGCGGAAGACGAGGGACGGCTTGGTGTAAGTCATGGCGCTGTACGTGGCCGGATCACGGAACTCGGCGGACGGCAGAGCGATCGGCTGCGTTCGACCGGCCTGCTCGAGCCGGCGGATGCCGTTGAGCGAGTTCTCCCAGTTGACCGCCCGGCCCGCTTCCTCGTGGGCCCAGTTCGTCAGATATGATACGAAGCCTTCATCCATCCAGCCCTCGCGCCACTCGTTGTTCGCGAGAATGCCGTGCGCGAAGTTGTGCCCGACCTCGTGCAGGATCAGCCCCTCCGAAGCGGATCCGTCCATCACCATCATCGGGAACTCGGTGCCGCCGTTCTCGATGCGGTGCACGTTCGTGATCTGCGGCCACGGGTAGGGTCCGAAGATCCCCTCGAAGAATTCCAGTGCATCCACGGTCCGGCCTGCGGCGACGCCGTTGGCCCACGCCGTGTCGCCCGGCTGATACAGGACGTGCACGGCGATGTCGCCGTGTGCGTCCTGCTCGTAGATGTAGTCCGGGTTCGTTGTCCAGGCGAAATGGTGCACATCTTCAGCCCGCCAGCGCACGTGCTTGCGATCCTCGGCAGGTGCGTCGCTGAGCAACCCGAGCGACGCGGCGCTGGTGGGCGTGTACACGTCTCGCCGGAACCGGGGCTCGGTCCCGGGAACAGCCGCGGCCGCGGCCCAGCCCGGATCGCCCTCGACAGGAACGCCGGTCGCGCCGATCACCTGATCGGCGGCCACGTCGAGGCTCACATCGAAGTTCCCGAACTCGCCGTAGAACTCGCCTTGCGGCATGAGCGGCTGCACGGCCCAGCCACCGCGATCGTAGACGGCCACACGGGGATACCACTGGGCAAAATCATAGTGCCTGTCGCGACGGCCCTGTCTGCGCGGCAGCGTGGACGGCCGCGCGTCCCAGGAGATGTCGACAACGACGCTGTCACCGGACTGGACGGGCTGCGGGAGCGGCACGGCCATGACCGTCGAATCCGGAGCACCGGGATAGATCGGCGTGATGTCGACGCCGCCGACGGACACATGCTGTACGCGCTCGAACGCGTGCTCATCGGGACCGAGGTCGGTGAACCGCCGCTCCCCGTATTCCAGCTCGCGACGCGCCCACGCGCTGTTCGGGCGGAACGCATTGAGGTGCAGGTGGAACCAGAGTGTGTCGAGGCTGGCGGGCGCGTTGTTTCGATAATGCAGACGCAGGCGGCCGTTGAGGACCTCGGCGGATTCATCGAGGCGGGCCTCGATCCGGTAGTCGATATGCTGCTGAAAATACGCGGTGTCGCGCATCGCGGTCACGCCGGCCGGGTCCTGGGCAGCGAGACCGGCGAGCAGGAGTGGGAGCACCAGCATGTTCACCATTCTTTCGCGAGGGACGATGGGCGTGGTTCAGTCGGCAACGCACGCGCCAGCAGCCGACGGCTATTCGGCACGATACCTAATAGCTAGCTTGGCGCCGGGAGTTCCGTCAAAGTCGAACGGGCGAGGGTGATGCACGACGAACGGCCGGGCCGGCAGCCCATTCCGCGCGGGCTGCGCTACATGGCGACCGGCGCATTCTTCTTCAGCGTGATGAGCCTGCTCGTGAAGCTGGCGGGGCAGCGTGTACCGAGCCAGGAGATCGTGCTGGCGCGCTCGCTCATCATGGCCGTGATCAGTTTCGTCGCATTGCGCAGTCGACGCATACCGGTACTGGGTGAGCGGCGCCGCCTGCTGGTGGTGCGCGGGCTGCTCGGATTCGGCGCACTCAGCTGCTTCTATTACGCGCTCGTCCATCTGCCTCTCGCTGATGCCACGGTCATCCAGTACACGAACCCCGCGTTCGCGGCCGTGTTTGCAGTCTTCGTCCTGGGTGAGCGCATGCGCATCCGCGAAGTGCTCTGCATCGCATTGAGCATCACCGGGGTCCTGCTCGTCGCCCGTCCGGGGTTCCTGTTCGGCGCCGGTACCGGTCTGGACCCGATCGCCGCCAGCATCGCCCTGCTCGGTGCAATCCTGAGTGCGGCCGCGTATGTGACGGTCCGCCTCCTCGCCGCCGAGCACCACCTCGTCGTCATCTTCTACTTTGCGATCATCAGCTCTCTCGGCTCATTGCCGGGGACGCTGGTGAATGCCGTGGTGCCCGGTGCGCTCGAGCTGCTGCTCCTCCTCGGCGTCGGCATCAGCACCCAGCTCGGCCAGATCTACATGACGCGGGGCCTGCATCTCGAACGTGCCGGCCGCGCCACCGCCACGTCGCTCGTCCAGATCGTCTTCGCCGGCGTCTGGGGCGCTCTGTTCTTCGCGCAGATACCGGGCCCGGCCGGACTGGTCGGCGCGGGACTGATCGTCGCGGGCGTGCTGCTCCTGGGCCGCAACTGACATCGACGGCGCGGCACCGGCGGCTGCTTGCCTGCGCTGCCGCCGGACCTTCAATTACGGGCGCGGCCCGCTGCCGGGCCGCCCGCTGAGTGTGGAGCGATGGATACGAAGCGACCGACCAATCCCGCCGCCGAGGAGATCCTCGGGCAGTACTTCCCCGTCCTGGATCACGGCTTCGTGTCGCTGGTCGATTACATGGGGACGGACGACAGCATCGAGCGCGCCGCGCGCGTCAGCTACGGCTACGGCACGCGTCGCGCCAGCCAGACGCGCGGACTCATCCGGTATCTGCGACGACATCGTCACACGACGCCGAGCGAGATGGTCGAGCTGAAATTTCACTGCGCAATGCCAATGTTCGTCGCGCGGCAGTGGATCCGGCATCGCACGGCAAACGTGAACGAATACAGCGGCCGCTACTCGCTGATGCCGCTGCTGTACTACACGCCGCGTCCCGAAGACTTCGCGCTTCAGAGCAGCCAGAACAACCAGGGCCGCTCCGAGCAGGCTGCGGATGCGGTGCTCTACGAGGAAGCGACGGCGCGCTGGGAGCGCATGCGGGAGGAGGCCTCCGGTGCGTACGGCTGGCTCGTGGGACAGGACGTGGCGCGCGAGATCGCGCGCATCGAGCTGCCACTCTCGACGTACACGCAGTGGTACTGGAAGATCGACCTGCACAACCTGCTTCACTTCCTCACGCTGCGCGTCGATCCGCACGCACAGCTCGAGATCCGTGCATTCGCGGAGATCATGGCGGGCATGGTGAAACGCGTCGCGCCGCTCTCCTATGAAGCGTGGGTCGATTACGATGTCGCGGGAGGCCATTTCAGTCGTGGTGAGCTGGGCGCGCTGCGTGCGCTGCTGGAAGCGGGCGAGGCGGGCGTGCGTGCGCGCGCTGGTGTGTCGCTCGACATGGACGGGTTGGCGCTGCACGGCTTGTCAGCCCGCGAGGCGCGCGAGCTGCTCGCCAAGCTGCAGGAACGGCCCAGACCCGACTACGACCTGGACCTGGGCCTCATGCAGCCGCCACAGGAGGTAGAGGCGCGCATGAGCGCCGCCGTTCCGCAAGTCGATCGGCCGACGGAAGTCTGAGCGAAGTCCCGCAGTGATAGCGATCGTCGGAGGAGGCATCAGCGGGCTCGCGCTGGCGCACCAGCTCGCCGCCCGCGGTCGGCCGTTCGTGCTGCTGGAGTCGTCCGACCGTGTTGGAGGCGTGATGCGGAGTGGTCGCGTGGACGGGCACCTGCTGGAATGGGGACCGCAACGCGGCCGGATGACGACGGACTTCGCGGCGCTCGTCGACGACCTCGACCTGCGCGACGAGGTGATCACGGCGCCGCCCGGGCTGCCGCTGTTCGTGTTCGTACGGGGACGTCTGCGGCGCGTGCCATTTTCTCCCGCGGCGTTCCTCCGCTCCGACATCCTGACGACGCGCGGCAAGCTGCGACTGCTGCTCGAGCCGTTGACGGCGGCGCCGCGCGACGACGAGTCCGTCGCGGACTTCTTCACCCGCAAGATCGGCCGCGAAGCCTACGAGAACCTTGCGGGCCCGCTGTACGGCGGCCTCTACGCATCCGATCCACGCGACATGGTGCTCGGCCTTTCGCTTCGGCACGTTCTGCGTGAGTTCCGCGTGGGGCGCAGCATGCTGCTGCCGCTGCTGCGCCGCGGCGGCACCGTCGCGCCGCCGGACGCGTGTTCGTTTCGCGAGGGAATGGAGACACTGCCGCGCGCGCTGCATGCGCGCCACGCACGCCACGTTCGTCTGGAGACTCCCGTCCGCGCCATCGAGCGGCGCGGCAGCACTTACGAGGTCACGACCGACGACGACCGCATTGCAGCGCGGCATGTCGTCATCACCACGCCCGCGCGCCCGGCAGCGGCGCTTCTCGCGGGCGTCGCCCCCGATGCGTCGGCGCGTGTCGCGACACTGAAGTACAACCCGCTCACCGTAGTGCACCTGCACGCAGAGACCGACCTGCACGGCCTCGGCTACCAGGTCTCACTCGCCGAACCGCTCGTCACGCGCGGCGTCACGTGGAACGACTCCCTGTTCGGCCGCCGGAACGTCTATACCGTCTATCTCGGCGGAGCGAAGAATCCGTGGATCGCGGACGAGAGCCCGGCACGCGCAGGCGAGATTGCCGTCGCGGAGTTCCGCACCGCCACCGGTCATGATGCGGCGGTGCTGTCCGTACAGCAGGAGAGAATGCCGGCGTGGGACCGGAGCTGGTCGTCGATTCAGGGGTTGTCGCTGCCGGCCGGGATACACATCCATGCCAACTGGATGGCGCGGCCGGGGATCCCCGGCCGCCTGGCCGTCGCCCGCCGTCTCGCGCAGAGTCTGACGGCATAAGTCGGGCACGACGGCGTTCTCCGTCCGCGCCTGCTTCGCTCGAGCGCGGACCCTATACGGTCGGCTGCTGAGCCAGCCGTTCCGCGTTCAGACAGTACGCGCCCGGCTTGCATCGGCAGTCTCCCCACGGCTGCTCGCTGCCCGCCGGCGGTTCCGGAGCCGCGCCGTCGAGGAACGGCACTGCCAGGTCCGCCAGGAACGAGATGAACGATGGCGCCGCGTGGTGGATCGGCACGCGGTGGAACCCGAGACCGCGCGCGTCTGCCGTTCCCTTCAGCTCATGATCCAGCTCTGCGAGTGTCTCGGACTGCTCGTGCATGAAGCTCACGGGATCGACGATCACGTGATCCGCATCGATCCCCTCGATCACACCCTCTACGTCAGGCTGCGTCCACTCGATCGGGCGGTTCGTGTGATTCTGGTAGCCAATCACATAGTCGGGCGCGCCGACAGCCCGCGCCACATCGGCGCAGAACTCGCGCACGTAAATATCATAGCGGCTTCCTTCCTCGATGTACTTTATCGGCGTGCCGTGCGCCGAGAACACGAGTTTCGTGCGCGGGTCATCGAGCGAGAGACCGTTCTGCGCGGCCACCTCGAGGATGGCATCGGCCCTGAACTGCAGATATGCAGGGTGATGGTGCCAGCCGGAGATCTGGCGCACAGGTACGGACCACAGCTGTGTCCGCATGTCCGCCTCGACGCGCTCGAGTGCGGCAACGGTGGTGGACGGACCGCACAGGGGATACACCGGCAGCGCGATGACCTGCTCCGCCCCCGCCGAGCGTGCCTGCCTGATCGCGTCGATGATGAACGGCTCGGTGAACTGCATGCCGAGGATGCACACCACATCATGACCGCGCCGCTTCAGCTCCGCCTCCAGCAGCGATGTCTGTTCGTCCGCCTGCACGCGCAGCGGCGAGCCACCGATCAGCCTGTATTCCTCGATGAGCCCCGGCGCGCGCATCTCCGCCAGCTTGTGCGCGCGCGAGCGTGCCGCTTCCCCTTCACGACCTTCCAGCCTGTCGTTGATGCTGAAGATGCGCTCCAGGAACGGGACCACTTCCTCCAACACCGGATGCTCCGGCTCACCGAAATTCAGCAACAGAACTGCGGACTTCATTCCCTGTCCTTTCAATTGCGGTCACCCCGTTTTACAGCCAGGGTAGCCGCGATGAATCAGCGTCCGCGGTTGCCGCGGAACCAGTCAACAATTGCATCGCGTCGGCTCGCGTCGTCCAGACCGGGCTCGCGCATCAGCGCCTCGATCTCGGCAATCTCCCGCGGCGCCGCGGCGGACACGCGCTCGACGCCGTTCGCGTCGAAGATGAACACATCCTCGATGCGAACGCCGATATTGCGGTACCGCTCGAGCGAGGGACGCAGCCGCTGGATCATCGCGCGGTTGCCGGGCGTGTCCGGCAGGTAGTCGAACGCGTCGGAGCGTACGTAGATGCCGGGTTCGATGGTCACAGCGCTGCCCGGTGCGAACCGGCCCTGCGTCTGCGAAATGTCCGGGTCATGCACCGCCAGGCCCACACCGTGTCCGAGCCCGTGCATATAGAACATTCGCACCTGCCGCTCCGTCCGATCCGGCGCCACTTCGTACGTCGCGTCGGGAGCATCGATCAGACCCAGTCGTGCGAGCCCGTTGCCGATCTCCGCGTTCGCGGCATCGCTGAGTTCCTTCCACGTCGCCCCCTGCCTGATCTGTGCGGCAGCGGCTTTCTGTGCCGCCAGCACGATCTCGTAGATCGCACGCTGATCCGGCGTGAACGTTCCATTTATCGGAAACGTGCGCGTCACGTCGGCGGCGTATCCGCCGTACGATGCCGCCGCATCGATCAGCAGCACCTCGCCGTCTTCCATGAACCGGTCCGACGCCTGGTAGTGCAGTGTCGTCGAGTTCGGACCGGAGCCGACGATGGAGCCGTACGCCGGACCCTCCGCACCGTTGCGCCGGAACATGTATTCCATCAGCGCACGTATCTCGAACTCGTTCATTCCGGGCTGTGCACTGCGCATGGCTTCACGATGCGCCAGCGCGGAGATGTGCACGGCCCGGCGGATGCGATCCAGCTCGGCGGCTGACTTCACACCGCGCTGGTCGCGGATGAGCTTCTGTACGGTGTTGATGCGCAGATCCGGATAACGGTTACGGATGCGTGAAAGGACCTGCTGCGCGTGAGTATGGTCGGACGTGAGCCGCTGCTCGAGCGGGGGTGCGATCGTGGTGTGAAGCACGTCGGCAGCGCCGGCGAGCGAGTCCAGCACTACTTCGAAGCGCGGCGCGGACTGCGCGGGTATGCCAGTCCGGTCATGCGCACCCTCCGGCCCCAGTCGCGCTCCTTCCCAGACTTCGCGCGCTGGGTCACGATCGAGCACGAACAGGTGCTCCTGCACCGTAGCGCCGCGTTTCACCGCAACGTACGCAGCCGACGGCTCCATGATCCCTGTCAGATAGCGGAAGTCAGCCAGCTGGGCGAACGGCAGGTAGTCGAACGCCGGCGACGGCCCGCCGAACACCACGAGCACGCCGTCACCAATGCTGTCGAGCAGGGTGCGCCGACGCGCTGCGTATTCAGAGGCTGATATCGGTGTCGCGGGCGGAAGCGCCGGAAGCACCACGTCGCCGGCCGGCGCCGGAGCCGGTGTGACGGGCTGCGGCGGGGTTGCCTGGGAGCAGGCCGCGATCAGGAAGGCGAGGAAGGGTGTGACAATGCGCATGATCTCTCCGGGCACTCGACGGTTCCGCGGCGAGCGTGCCGCGGCTCGAACCAGCGGGGAAAGTACCGCCGAGGTCGTGCACGCGGCAATCGGAGGAACGCCGCAGATTACAAACAGGAATCCCCGCCAGCGGGGCACGCTGCGGGGACTCATGGAGAATGGGCGCTATAGGATTCGAACCTATGACCCCCTCCTTGTAAGGGAGGTGCTCTGGACCAGCTGAGCTAAGCGCCCGGCCACTTAAACTGGTCTGAACAGGCGACAAAATCAACTGCCGGTCGCCAGCTCGTCGACGCGACCGCTTGACGCGGGCGGAGCGTCGGTGTGAGCGTTGGCGGCGCAACGGACAGGGCGGCAGCTGACATGCCGATCGCAGCGTCGGAACCGCCCGCCAGCTTCTCAGAGGTGTCATTGCCGCGGACGCACCCGTGACCGGCGCTGCACCGGCGGGCAGGCGCGCACTCCTGCTGGCAGGCATCGTTCTCGTCGCGCTGAATCTCCGAGCCGGCCTTGCGGGCGTCGGGCCGCTGGTCGGTGACATGCGCGAAGCCACCGGTCTCTCGAACACGGCGCTCGGATTTCTGACGACCCTGCCGCTGATCGCGTTCGGTGTCGTTTCGGCGTTCACTCCGGTCGTGAGCAGAAGGCTGGGCGTCGACAGATCGCTCGCGCTGGCGTTGGCGCTCATCGGTGCAGGCGCGCTCACGCGTTCTGTCGCCCCGGTAATCCTGCTGTTCGCCGGGACGCTCGCACTCGGCACCGGCATCGCTCTCGGCAACGTGCTCCTGCCCGTCCTGGTGAAGCGTGACTTTCCTCATCGTGCGAGCTCGATGACGAGCCTGTATTCGAGCGCGATGGGAGTGGGGGCGATGCTCGCGGCGGGTCTGAGCGTGCCTTTCGCGCGCATGATCGGCTGGCGTGGATCGCTCGCGATCTGGGGGCTGCCGGCAGGCATCGCCCTATTGGTATGGCTGCTGCACGTGAGCCGACGCGGGCGAAGCAGCGACGAATGGCGCAGCGGCGCACGCACTCGCCGGCCCCTGGGACGCTCGGTCCTCGCCTGGCAGGTCGCGGCGTATATGGGCATCCAGTCGTTCACGTTCTACGTGGTGCTCGCCTGGCTGCCGGAGCTTCTCCAGAGCCGCGGTATGGGCCCTGCCGCCGCGGGGTGGATGCTGGCGCTATCGCAGGCCACGGGGATCGCAGGGTCGGCGATCATCCCCCTGCTGGGGGGTCGAGTCCAGGATCATCGTCGCATCGTGTGGGGGCTCGGACTGGTGGAGGCGGTTGCCCTGGTCGGGCTCGGTGTCGGCCGCCTGGCGCCACTCGACATTCTGTGGGTGTCGCTGCTCGGCTTCGTGCTGGGAGGCACGTTCGCCCTGTCCCTGCTGTTCCTGGTCGTCCGCGCGGCCGATGCGGAGACGTCGGCGGAATTGTCCGGAATGGCGCAGTCGGTGGGCTACCTGATCGCCGCCGCGGGACCGGCGACGTTCGGACTGCTGATCGATGTCACGGGAGGATGGACGCTGCCCGTCGCGCTGCTGGTGTTTGCGCTTCTCACCAAGATGACTGTCGGCCTGCGCGCAGCGCGACCGGGGCAGGTACAGCTCGCCGGCGCGCACATTCAGTATCCCGACTGACGCGGCTCGGGCCTGACGATCAGAGGATGATCGCGAGCGGGACCAGGACGGCGTAGCCGAGCACGAGCAGCAGCGGTGCACCGACAGTCGAGCCGCGGGCGAGCATGACGTATCCCAGCGTGATTGCGGCGAGGCCGAGCACCAGGAGCACTCCGTTGATCGGCGAGAACTTCAGTGATGCGTGCGGCTCCGCGGCCGCTGCGCTCTTTCTGCGATTTCTGGTAGCCATGCGGGAAAGCTAATCCTGTCACGGGTTGCGTCAAGCTCAGGGGAGTGGGTGCGCTACGCCTCCGCCACTATCCGGGCGGGTGCCGCGGCGGCGGTTCCCCACCTGCATCCGGTGACCGCTCAGGACCGGGCGGCACGTCCGGGCGCGGAGCGTCATGACCGGACGCGAATCCGCCTTCAGAATCGCCGTTCTCCATCCAGTACGCCGGGGAGTCGGGTAGTTCGGTAGCGCGCAGCTGGTCGAGTCGCCGCCGGTCGCGCCGACGCCGGATGACGAAGAGCGCGAGAACGAGCATGGTGGCAATGACCCAGATGAACGCGGTCTGCGCAAGCACCTGAAGCCAGCCGAAGCGCCGCTTCACATGGGCACGCCAGAGGCGCTCGAACTGGGGCGACGACAGGACATAGATCTCCCGAAGGGACGCCTCGAAGTCGCCGGACTCCGCCCAGGTCGCGAGGAAGCGCTCGAACGTCTCTGGCGTGCCGAGCGTGTACAGGTACTGCACTGCACTGGCCGACAGCAGGTAGGCAATGCGCGCGTCCGTTGCGAGCAGCGGCCAGTCCAGCGTGAGCGAGTCCAGTGGCGGGGCGCGCTTCGTCGCCAGCGCGAGCCGGAGCTGCCACCCGGCGTCCACGTCGAGCTGACCGGCCGACCACGTCGCGTATCCCTCCGTGACCCAGCGCGGGACGAGCGCACTGCCGAGGTGCCGTTGCAAAGCCACATGCGCGAGCTCGTGTCGCAGGATCTGCGGCAGCTCGTGCGTTCCCGTTCGCGACGAGACGTAACCCGGAATGACAATAATGCCGGCCTGCGGCATGGCGACGCCTGCGCCCCACTCCGGCGCCCGCCCGCCCGTCAGCGAGTCGAACCGGGCAGGATCGGGCGCCAGGAATACGATCACATCACTGCCGCGCTGAAGCACATCCGGCGGCAGTCCACGAAAGCTCAGACCGGTCTCGGGCGGCAGCAGCGACTCGGCCAGCCGCGCCTGCCCCGGCCAGTGACGGATCACCACATCGCCGCGCCGTACATCACCCTGCTGCGCCGCGGCCTGCCCGCTCAGGAGCACCGTCGCGAGCAGCAGGATGCCCGCACGCACGAATCGGGCGGTGCCCGCAGTCACAGGCGGTCACGGTGCGGCATCACGCGCCGTGCGCACGAGCACACCCGTATCATCCAGCCCGCGCACGCGAGCGCAGCAACGCCTGTCGCACTATCTCGCCGCCGAGCTCGCTCAGACTGACAATCCGCTGCGCATGAGGCGCCGCCGCCCGCGGCATGCTTGCGATGACACTCGATTCCTCGTCCTGCGCGAGGGTGCTGCCTCCAACTTCTGCGATGGCTCTGAGGCCGTCGGCACCATCGCGTCCCATGCCCGTCAGAACCACGCCCACGCTCGCAGGACCGAACGTGCGCGCGACTGCGCGGAACAGCACGTCGGCGGCCGGCCTCACATTCCAGACGGGTGCTGCATCGCTCAGCACGATGCGCACTTCACCCGCATCGCGCTGCAGATCGAGATGGAACCCGCCGCGCGCCACGTATACCACACCCTCGTGCACGGTCTCGCCATCCTCCGCCTCGCGCACCGGGAGTGCGCAGATCTGATCGAGCCGCCGCGCGAACGCCGATGTGAACAGCGGCGGCATGTGCTGCACGATGAATACGGCGGCCGGCGTGTCCGCGGCGAGCCGGGGTACGATCTCGGCCAATGCGCGCGGCCCGCCTGTCGACGCACCGATCACTACGGCGCAGCGCGCAGGGGGAGCAGTACCCGGTGCTCGGGGCACCTTGCTCTGTGCCAGCTGAATGCGGCGCGGCAGATTCAGAAGATGCGCCACCGCAGCGGCGCGGAGGGCCTGATAGAGACGGTTACGGAACGCGACCGCTTCCTCGATCGAGCTGCCGTTCGGCTTGGTCACGAACTCGACGGCGGCGCCGGAGACCATGGCATTGAGCGCGGGATCCGCCAGGCTGCGGTCGTGCGCGGAGATGATGATCACCGGACGGGGAGCCTGACTCAGTATGTAGTCGAGTGCCTCGACGCCGCCGAGATCGGGCATCGCGAGATCCAGTGTAATGATGTCCGGATCGAGCTCGTGCACCATTCGGATCACCTGGTACCCCGTCGCCGCTTCACCGGCAATCTCGAAGCCGCCCGTGTGCATGATCTGCTCGCGCAGCATGGACCGCATCAGCTCACTGTCATCCGCGATCAGGACGCGGCGCACGCGGCGCTCAGATGAGGACATCGTCGTGGTTCACGGAGGTGACCAGAAGCTGACCATCACTGGTGCGCAGGAACACGGAGCGGCCATACGTCCCGAGCACATCCTCACCCCGGACCGGAATGCCCAGGCTCGACAGCGCGTCGTGTGCGGCGTCGACATTGCGCCGGCCCAGCTTCAGCCCTTCACGATCGAGAATGTCGCGAAACATCGAGGCGCCGCCCGCGAGTCTGGCGTACAACCGTCTTCGTGATGCACCACGCACCTCCATCGATTCGACGAGCGCGCTGACGGCCGTGGTCGCGAACCGGCCGGGAGGCGCATCCCGCCGGCCGGTATCCGGGTGGGGCAGCATGGCGTGCGCCAGACCGCCGATGCGCTCATAGGGGTCGTACAGGGCGATCGCCACACAGGAGCCGAGGCCGACAGTGAACAGCAGGCTCGACCCGTCCGCCACTTTCACATCGCCGATATGGACCGGCACGTGATCCACCGCCTCCGCACGGAACTCCGCCAGGATACGCCGCGAGCGCCGCTTCTCGTCCGTCATGCCCTGCGGAAGATGCGCTGGCGGTTTGCCAGCGACTGGAACAGTCCGGCGGGTGAACCGAACAGCGCTTCGACTTTGCCGAGCACCAGGATACCGCCCGGCACGAGCGCCTCGTGGAAACGCCGGAACAGGTCCTCCTGCACCGCACGTTCGAAGTAGATGATCACATTGCGGCAGAAAATCAGATGCTGATTATTCGGGAACGGATCGCGAATGAGATCGAGCGTCTCGAAGCGGACGTTGCGCCGCGCTTCGGTCCGGAGGCGGTGCAGTCCGTCATGCTCGAACCAGCGATCCCTCAGCTCAGGATCGATGTCCGTCATCGCAAAGTCCGTGTATTCCGCACGCGCGGCATACGCCAGGCTGTCGCGATCGATGTCCGTTCCCAGGATGTCGAAGCGGCCGCAATCCTCGCCGTGCTCCTGCGCATACTCCTGCACCATGATCGATGCGGAGTAAGCCTCCTCGCCACTGGCGGTGCCAGCACTCCAGATGCGAATGACCGGATCGGGCCGCGCACACAGATCCGGCAGTATTCGGCGTGTCAGCATCTCCCACACTTCGGGATTGCGGTAGAACTTGCTCACATTGATCGTCAGCGTGTCCACCAGCCGCTCGTACTCGGCGCCATCGGCACTCAGAAGCGTCCCGTAATCGCGGTATGTGTGCACGCCCCGTGCTCGCATCCGTACGGCGATGCGGCGCCGCAGACAGCGCTCCTTGTAACCGTTGCAGGAAAACCCCACGCTCGACTGGATCTGCTGCTTCAGCGCACGCAGTTCGGCGGCGTCGGTCTCACTCAGGTCGCCGTGGGCGAGCGGAAGCGGAGGCACCGGCGTGAGCAGGCGCTCACTGCCGTCCGCGGGGGCCGGTCGGGATGCGTGCGCGCTGTCCTGCTGCCTGGTGCCCGGTCGTGGCCGCTCACCCGGAAGCATTGGCGACGATCTCCAGATTATTGCGGACGATCGCGTTGTCAGGATTCAGCTGCAGCGCCTTCTGCCAGTACTGCACGGCTGAATCGAAGCTGCGAGCCTTGTAGTAGAGGTTACCGATGCGGGCGAACACGTCATCGCCGAGGCGCGGATCCAGCTCCGCGGCGCGCAGGTAGTGCTGGAGCGACTCTTCATGCGACGCGCGGCGGTACGCCACATCGCCGAGGTTCTTGTGCGCCTGTGCGAGCGTCGGGTCCTCATCGAGCGCGTGCCGATACGAGCGGTCGGCGTTCTCGAGGTCGCCGCGCCGCTCGCTGATGACACCCAGCAGCAGCAGCAGCGGTGCCGAATCCGAATAGCTGTCGAGGCCCTGCGCGACCAGCGCTTCCGCTTCGTTCAGCTGATCCATCGCGGCCAGGTTGAGCGCGCCGAAGTAGAAGTAGTCCGCGGCGGGTCGCGTATCCGGTTTCAGTCGCGCGCGATATTCATCGAATGCCGAGCGCGCCTGGAAGTAGCGCCCGGTATGGAGCAGAGCGATGCCGCGCGCGAGCTCCGTCGCTGCCATGCCCGGCTTCACGGCCTCCGCCTCGTCGAGCACGAGCAGCGCGTCGGCCGGCCGCTCGAGCCAGCGAAGGGCGAGGGCCATGTTCACGAATGCGCCGTAGTGCGCACCGCGCTCCTCGAGCAGCAGCCGGAGCTGGCGCACCACATCACGATACCGCTGCTCACGCATGCCGATGAGAGCGAGGTGGTAGCGTGCGACGAAGTCGCGGTCGTCCAGCTCGAGCACTCGATCGAATTCGCGGGACGCATCCTCGAGCATTCCCGTACGGTAGAATGCGACGCCGAGATTCCGTCGCTCCTGCAGCTCAGCCTCGCGCCCGCGCACCGTTTCTTCGGCCTTGCGCCCCACGCGATGGGCGAAGCCGGCCTGGATCAGACCGAACAGCGCCTTGCCGACATCGAACTCCGCGAGCCGTGTCTGATCCGCGACCTCCTGCACGGTCCGCGTTCCATCGACCAGCGGCAGGATCTGCTCCTGTTCGGGCGTCAGCTGCACATGGGAAGCACGCACGCGATCATGCTCGACGTCGAACAGCAGATCGAGCGACGGGATCTTCTTCTCGATCATGCTCCACTCGTCGACGCGACGAGCGGCCTCGAGCAGCAGGCTCTCCGGATTGATCGTGACGACGAAATCCGCTTCATCCGGCGTGGCGTCGGGCTCGAAGAAGAAGTTGCCGCGCGACCACGTGAACAGGTGGTAGATCGCCTCTTCGATCTGCAGCCGGATGTAATGCTTCAGCTCCGACTTCGTTATGTGATTGTAGGAAACGAGAAGCTCGCCCACCCGGCGATCGGGCTCACGGGCCTGGTGCTCGAGGACCTGCTCGAGCTGGCGCTGTGCCAGCACGCCCTCCCTGACCAGAATGTCACCCAGCCGGTCGCGACGGTTGACGATACGGGCGTACGTGATGCGGCCGCGCTCGAAATAGATCTGACCGAAACGCGAGCCATCCGCCACGGAGAGGCAGCCGGACTTCTGACCGAGCGCGAGGAGCTGGCATACGTCCGCCAGGCTCGCTTCCTTGAGACTGCCCTTGATCGCCATGCTACTCCAGATCCTGCACGAGACTGTCCTGCAGGTAGGGCCAATGCCACAGCAGCTTCTCGCGGTTCAGGAACCAGTCATCGACCTGGAGGTCCGGCTCGCCAGCCCCCTCGTTCTCTGCGACCTCATCGAGCTCCGCGCCCAGCCTCTCATCCGGCGCCGACGGCTTCAGGTCCACCACCAGGCCGCTTTCCAGCCGTGTCCGCAGACGGTCCTCGAATCCACTGAGCTCGTGCGGCGGCCGGTCCGCAGTGAAGACGAGCTGCACACCGGCGCGCCGGGCATTATCGAAGAAATGGAACAGCTCCTCCTGCGCGCGCTCCGTCTGCCCCAGCGGGTCGATGCCATCGATGATGAGAAGTCGCGCCCGGCGGTAGCGCGCACGCCAGCTGTCGACCTGATTGCGCTTCAGGGCGCCGATCAGTTCGGCCGCGAAGTCCTCACCCGTGAGGAACCCGATCTCGGCGTCGCGATCCCGTTCCCTGAAGAGCAGCGCGAGTGCCGTGACGAGCGATGTCTTGCCAGCACCCGCCGGCGCGTGGACGAAGAAGGGGTTGTAGCGGTCACCCGGCTGCTGCGCGACGGCGCGCGCCGCCCTGACGGCCAGCAGCTCGCGATCGAGTGTCAGCTGCTCGAAGCGCGGCTCGTCGGGCGCCGGCGGAAGCGGACGCATGCGTTCGCGCACCTGCTCGAGGATGGACTCCGCCTCCTCGATACGATCGGGATTGCGCAGCACGTCGAGGCGTGAAAGCTCCGACGCGGCCGGATCGAGCTCACGGATCTTCGCCGCAATGTCGCGCAGCCGGGTGACCGTCTCCTCGAAGTTTGCCAGCAGCTCGTCGGCCGCCTCGTCCGTCAGCTCCTCATCGAGCACCGCCTCGAGCTTCCGCGTCCGGTACCCTTCAGCCTCCCACCGCAGGACCGCATCGGCGATCCGCTGCTCGGGTGTCGCGGGAGGGATCGCCTGGCCGAGCGTGCCCGTGACCTCCTCCATGAACGAACCGAACTCGTCGCGGCCGCTAAGCTCCGCAGGCCGGCCCAGCAGGTCAGCCACCTCTTCTGCACTCACCGGCCGCCGGTCGAGCTCCTGCACCGCGATGATCCGGTTCAGCGCGCCCTGCAACTCGCGCACGTTGCCGAAGGCATGCTTTGCCAGCGCCTCGGCCACGCCCGCCGACAGCAGGTGCCCACGCTCCTCGGCCTTGTGGCGCGCGATGGCGACGCGCGTCTCGTAGTCCGGCACGCTCAGGTCCGCCATGAGGCCACCCGAGAACCGTGACAGCAGCCGCTGATCGAGCCCGTCGATCTCCGCCGGCGGCCGATCGCTCGCGAGCACGACCTGTCCGCCCCGGGCGGTCAGCGCGTCCCACGAGCGCAACAGCTCCTCCTGAGCACCGCGCCGACCGGCCAGGAACTGCACGTCGTCGAGCAGCAGCACCGATGCGCCGCGCAGACGAGCACGGAACGCATCGCGATCACCTGCCTGGATGGCCTCCATCACGCCTTCCATCAGGTGCTCGAGCGTGTCGTAAACGACCTCGATGTTCTCGTGCACGCGATGGATGTGATTGCCGATCGCCATGATCAGGTGCGTTTTGCCCAGGCCGGACTCCGCATACAGGAACAGCGGGTTGTAGGCAGCGCCCGGCGCTTCCGCGACACGCTTCGCGGCAGCCGCCGCGAGACGGTTGGCCGTGCCGACGATATAGCTGTCGAACGTGTTCCGCGGGTCGAGCCCGAGCGACATGCTGTCGGGCGTCATGACGCAGTCACTGTCAAGGATGCCTTATCTCCTGACCGAACCTGCGCGACAGGCTCTGCAGGACCAGCTTGCTCGCGGACTTCAGCGTGTCGAACACACCCTCACCCGTCACCGCGGCCGCGGGGAACGCGGGTACGCCGCGGAAGTTGAGTGTATCATCGAGCTGCGCGATCGGCAGCACGCCCGGCAGGTCACGCTTGTTGTACTGGATGACCATCGGAAACGTCTTCAGGTCGATGTCTTCCCCGAGCAGGTTCTCGTGCAGGTTGCGCAGGCTCTCGATGTTCTCGTCCCACTGCTCCGGCTGCGAGTCCGCCACGAACACCACACCGTCCGCGCCGCGCAGCACGAGTCTGCGTGTCGCATTGTAGTAAACCTGGCCGGGCACCGTGTAGAGCTGCATGCGCGTGCGGAACCCGGAAATGGTGCCCAGGTCGAGGGGCAGGAAATCGAAGAACAGCGTACGATCGGTCTCCGTTGCCAGCGAGACCATCGGTCCCTTGCGCTCCTCTGGCACATAGCTGTGCACGTATTGCAGATTGCTCGTCTTGCCCGACCGGCCGGGACCGTAATAGACGATCTTGCAGGTGATCTCCCGAGTGGAGTAGTTGACCAGCGACATCAGTCCTCGCTTGCTGCTTCCGGGGACGTATACTCCAGGCCCGCCTCGAGATCCTGCTCGAAGCTCGCATGGTCGGCGCGGTCCGGTCTGTCCTGAAACTCCGGCAGCGCCGCAACTTCCTTTTCGAGATTCTCATAGAACAGCCTGACAATGCCGAGCGATGAGTCGGCATCGAAGATGACCACGAGAATCAGCTCCTCGACCGGCGTACGAAGCGGCGCCAGGAAGAGCTGCCGCTCGCGACCGCCGTGGTACAGGTGCTCCCACCGTCCCGCTCCCGACAGTGTCGCCAGGGCTCGCGAAGACGCGTGTGTCGCTGCGGCGAGCGACGCCACGTTCATCACATGGTAGCCGCGTGCGAAGCCATGCTGTGCCAGCACCTGGCCGGCGCCGCTGACGAGCAGCGCGATGCGCGCGCGCGACTCGCGCACGAATACCCGGATCGGACCGCGCAGCGCGTCGACCAGGCGCGGCAGCTCGGCGCCTCTCATGCCAGCGATTCCGCCGCGCGATGAGCCTCGTAGCGAACCAGGCCGAGCTGTGCATCGCGCTCCGCGATCACCACCAGGATGAGATCCCCCGCATCCACCGCGACGACATGACCATCGTCCGCTTCCAGCTGCAGAGTATTGAGCCGGCCGAAATCGGCCGTCTCACTCGCGGCCGAGGTGCGACGGAACAGCGACGCGGCGAGCGCTGCCACGGCCGTCTCATTCACGCCCTCGCGCAGCTCCGACACCACTGGAACGCCCGCCTCACTCTCGACAAGCAGCACACCGCGTACACCCGCCACCCTGCTGACGCGCTCCACGGCTGCACTCATGAGCTGGTTCATGCGTACTCCTCCATGTACTGCTGCGCCTGCCCGATCGCATGCGCCGATGCACGCATCACCCAGCCTGCGGGCGCGTCGCGCCGTGCGGCCAGGACCATCACCGCGTCGTTGCCCGCCGGAGCCAGGTGCAACAGCGCATGCTGCGAATCGAGCAGGATTCCGCGCCATGTCCCCAGTGCCAGGTGATGCGACGTTCTTGTCGCCTCACCGATCGCACCGCCCAGTACGGCGCCGAGGATGGCCGAATCGCCGCGCATCGCCTCCGTCAGGCGTCCCGCCAGCACCAGCCCGTTCACGTCGACCAGCAACGCCCCCAGCAGCGGACCGGCGCTGAGCAGATCATCGAACAGAAGTGTCGGGTCCAGCGGAAGGGGACCCGTCAGCGGGACGGCGCGCGGGACGGGCGCACGAGCCGGCTCGCTCTGCGCCGGCACGGCAGTCTCCTCCGGCGTATCGGCTGGTTCGGCGCCGCTCCCCGCCCCGGCATCGCCCTCGCCGGGGTCGAACATGAAGACCGGCCCGCTGTCGTAGGCCGACCACGGGTCGTCGCTGAACGCGACGTCGGTCGACGACGACAGGCCTTTCTCGGCGATCTCCTGCCGCGTGCCGAGCACGCGCAGCGCCTCCTGGACCGTCGGATCGGCCGGCCGGATGAGGGCGGCGCGCTCGAGCATCTGGCGGGCCCGGCTCAGTCGGTCCTGCTCGAGGAAGCAGAATCCCATGCCGCGCAGCGCCTCGAAGTTCTCGGTGTCCACGCGCAGTACCATCGACCATTCGTCCGCGGCCTTCTGGTGGTCACCGGCATCGAGGTACAGCATGGCGAGCAGGCCGTGTCCTTCGATGTGATTCGGATGGGCCTCCAGCCCGCGCAGACATAGCTGCAGTGACGCATCGCGCAGGCCCTGCTTGCGATAGGCCCGTGCCAGGGGAAGAAACGCGAGCGAGCGCGGATCGCGCGCCACCTCCTCGCTCCAGCGCTGCATGTCTGCCTGTGCCGGTACTTTCATCGTCTCAATTCGTCATCACGCGCCGCACCACCTGCGTCAGCGCGCGCAGCGAAGCCAGTGCCTGAGCGGCGAGCTGTCTCGGCTCACCGTTCGGCGCCAGCCGCAGGAACGTCTCCCATGCCTTTGTCGCCCGCTCGAGCTCGCCCGTGCGAATCGCCGCGAAGCCGAGCAGGTAATGCGCATCCATGGCCAGCGGGTCGAGCCCGACCGCGCGCGAGAACGATTCGGTCGCGGCCCGCATCCGGTTCTGCGCGACAAGTGCCCGTCCCGACAGCACGGCCAGATCGGCGCGCTCCGGAAACGATGTCTCGAGCTGTGCCGCCAGCTTCTGCGCCTCTTCGGCGCGGCCGGCCTCGAGCAGCGTCTCCACGTCCGCCACCGCGCCTTTCAGCTCCAGTTCCGGGATCCGCGTCAGCCGCTCGGTCACCTCCAGTACGCCGGTGCTCACCAGGCCGTAAACGATCTTCGCGACATCGAACGCGGAGCGGCCGAGATCCGCCGCCAGCTGGCGCACGTCGCGCTCACCGTCAATCTCCGCCAGCACCTCCCACTCGTCGGACCGCAGCTCCAGCGGAGTCATCTCCCGCTCCGCGTTGGCCGCGAGCAGCGGCACTGCTTCGGGACTCGGAACCTTTGCCTCGAGCCGGGTCCACTCGTCGATCCGGCGCGCGCCTTCCATGAGCAGAGATTCGACGCGCACGCGCGCCAGCAGCCGCTGCTCCCCGATCTCGCCGCGCTCCTCGAACTTGAAGTACCCCTCATCCCACGGCATGACCTCATAGATCGTCTCCTCCATCTGAAACCGGAGTTGACGCTCCAGCTCCTCCTCGACCACACTGCCCATCTCGAGCAGAATCTCGGCGAGTCGCCGCGTGGGATCGGTGCGCTGCAGCTCGAGGGCACGATCCAGCTCGCGCTGCGTCAGCTTGCCCGCACGAATCAGCAGCTGACCGAGCCGCCGCGTGGAGCGCCGCCGCACGGCGAACACGATGGCACCGCGCGACAGATGGACGATCGCTTCGTCATTCAGTCGCTCGGACCGGACCGTCAGTACACCCGTCTTGTGCGCCAGCTCGAGCAGCTGAAGCACGTCCTGGATGCTCAGCTCCGCGAGCGCCCCCTCGATCGCCATCGATCAGCTCTCGGCTCCGAGGTCGCGCAATGCGACGGCCGCTCCCTCATTGTCCGGCTGGAACCGCAGCACGCGACGATATGCCTGCCGCGCCTCGTTCGTGTGTCCCGCCTCCGCCAGAATGCCGGCCAGCCGCATCAGTCCATCCATCGCGTATGGATCTGTCGTGAGCAGATCGATGAGCACATTCAGCGCATCACGCCTTCGGCCGCGCCGCTCCAGCAGGTCGGTCAGCCCGAACGCCGCCTCGCCATAGCTCGGCAGCACACGAAGCGCGGCGCGATACTCATTCTCCGCCTCCTCCAGACGGCCTTCCATCACGAGCACGCCCGCGAGCGTCGTCCGTGCAGCTACTGCCATTGCATCGTTCGCAATGGCCCGGCGCAATGTCGACTGCGCACGCTCGTGATTCCCCGCCGCGGCGTACGCCGCGCCGAGCTCCGTCAGCAGGTGCACGTCGTCGGGCGCAGCCTGCCGCGCCTGCTCCAGAACCAGCGCGGCACGCGCGAAGTCCTCCACTCGCCCGAGCACGCCGCCCAGTGTGCGCAGGGCCTCGACATCGCCGGGCGCGAGCTCGCACAGGCGCTCCGCCGCCTCCACGGCCTCGGCCATGCGCCCCAGGTCGAGCAGGGAACGCGCGGCGCCATGCAGTGCCTGGCGCAATAGACCGTCGTGGTCGCTGACGTCGGTTCGCGTGATCTCCGCCAACGCGTCATTGAACCGGTCCACCGCTTCCCCGGACAGACCGCGGCGCAGGAAGATCTCACCCTGGAGCAGCAGGGCGTCAATGCGCGGCGCTCCGGATATCCCGGCGCGCTGTGCTTCGGCCGTAGCCAGCTCGAGCATGCCGCGATCCATCGCCTGGCGCGCGGCATCGAGCAGCTCGCGACCATCGCCGACCGAGTCCTGTGACGAGGCCCCGGGCGCAGCCGCGGGCGTGTCGCCATCACCGCCGAACAGCGAGTCGAGCGCGTCAGGATTGAAGTTGAAGCTCTCAATGACATCACCACCCGCCACGCGCGAGGCAACATCCAGCTCCGGTGCCAGCACGCTGGCATCCTCATACTGGAGGTCGATCAGGAGCCGGAACCGCGGTGTCGGGATGTACGGATTCAGATCCAGCGCGTTCTTGGTCTCACGCAGTGCACCGGTGTAGTCACCGAGCGCTGAGAGAGTGAACGCCAGGTGGTAGCGCGCTTCCGCGAGGTTCGGATCCAGCTCGATCGCACGCAGCAGCCGCTCGCGCGCCTCCTCGGCGCGGCCCATCTCCAGCAGCAGGATGCCGCTGCCCGTATACGCCTGTGCAGACGCCGGATCCGCCTCGAGCGCGGCCCCATACGCCTCCAGGCTCTCTTCGCGCCGGCTCTGACGGTGCAGCAGGAGAGCGAAATTGCGCCAGGCGTCACCGAGTGCCCGCCCTTCCTTCAGCGCGGCCCGGAAAGCCTCTTCCGCGTCGGCGGCGGACCGGTGATGGCGCACGACCGCCAGGTTGTTCCAGGCGAGGGCATAGCCCGGGTCGATCTCGAGGGACCGCCGATACGCTTCCTCGGCCTGGTCGAGCGCACCGGTCTGATGCTTCGCGACGCCGAGCTCGTTCCACAGCTTCGGGCTGCCCGGCTCGTGCTCGATGAGCGATCGGTACAGCTCGACGGATTCCGCACTGTCACCGCGCAGCAGCATCATCTCCGCCTGCGCCTGCTGCACCAGGAACAGGTCCTCGCCGCGCTCCGTCGCGAGCCGGAACTCGCGCAGCGCCTCGTCGTACAGCGCCTTCTGACGGAACGCCAGACCGAGGTTGTAGTGCGCGAGCTCTCCGCCCGCCGCGACTTCCGGCTGACTCCCGGTACGGTCGCCCACCAGCTCCTCATACCGTGCCGTGCTGTAGCTGTCGAGCGACAGCCCCGCCTCCGCCTTGGCATAGCTCGGATTCAGTTCGGCGGCCCGCGTCGCGGTCTTCGTCGCGCGGTCGTTGTCACCGAGATCGCCGTAGACGAAGGCCAGCAGGTGATAGGCGTCCGCGAGACCCGGGTCGAGTGCAATGGCACGCTCGAGCGGCTCGCGCGCATCAACGCTCAGCCCCCGCTGATACTGCACCTCGCCGATCATGAACTTCACGCGCGCATTCGCGTCGTCGAGCGCTTCGGCACGACGCAGCGCGCGCAGCGAGGCATCCAGGTTGCCGCGCTTCAGCTCCGCCCGCGCGAGTCGCTGATGCACCGCCGCGTCGTCCGGCGTCACTTCGAGCAGCGCGTTCAGCTCGCGGACGGCATTCTCCAGATCGCCGCTGTTGAAATACGTGCGTGCCAGCTGGTCGCGCGCCTCTGCATCGGTCGGATCCGCCTCCAGCCGCAGGCGCAGCTCGGCGCTCAGCCGCTCGAAATGGCCTGTGCCGAAATAGGCGATCTGGAGATTGCGTTCGGCGACCTGCATGCGCGGATCGATCTCGAGTGCGTGCTCGAAATGGCTGACCGCCTCGTCGTACAGACCCTTGTTGTAGAAGACGACGCCGAGGTTGTTGTGCGCACCGGCATCCTGCGGGTTGATACGGCGCGCGAGTGCGCGCAGAATCTCGAGGTCGCGCTCGGAGCGCGGCGATGCACCCGGGTGGCGGGAGATGTCGCCGCGATCGGACCACGGCATTGTCGTCGGGCTGGACGGCGAAGACTGCATGTTCATCAGCCCAGCTTCATCTCCCGTAGCATGATCTGAAGCGACGTCGCATCCGGGATGAGCAGAAAATGACCGCGGATGCGCTCATCACCGATGATCATTCCGGTATTGACGCACAACACGTGATCCTGTTCTTCGCCGAAGTTGAGGTAGCTCGTGGTCATCACTGCGCCGGCCATATCGATCGCGATGGCGGGCACGGACATGATCAGCAGCAGCCCCATGAATTCCGATAGCGCGTTCAGGTATGCGCCCACGATGATGTTGCCGATCTCCTTCAGCGTCTCCTGGTGCGCATCGGTGAACCCACCGGGAAATTCCGGCTCCTCCCCGGCCGACACCATCCCGACCAGCTTCACCGCGGAGTCGCCGGGAAAGATCTGTACCGTACGACCGGTGACATCGCCTAGCACCTTCATCATGACGGCCGCAACGACGTCATCCGCCTCACCCGTGACAGTGCCGACATCCTCGAGCCGGATGATGCTGACCTCGGGCACGTCGATCATGATGACGCGGTGCGTCATCTTCGACAGCGCCGTCGCGGCATGGCCGGCACCGATGTTCGCAATCTCGCGCATGGCATCCAGCTGCGAGGGGTCCAGCGCACGCAGATCCATGGTAGACCTCATATCATGCTCAGCGGATCCAGCACCAGCGCTGGGCGTCCGTCGGCGAGCAGCGTCGCACCCGAGAAGAACGGCAGCATTCCCCTGACGGCATCGAACGTACGCACGAGAATCTGCTCGCGGCCGACGAGCTCATCGACAGCAAGCGCTGCCCGGCGATCGCCGATCTCGGCAATTACAGCCGCCGATTCCCTGCCCTCGGCCTGTACGCGCAGGACGCGTCGCAGCCGTACGAGCGGCACGCTGTAGCTGCGCACCCGCAACAGATCACCCGCCCCGTTCAGCGCCGCCTCGTCCAGCTCGATGGCCTCCGATACGTGCGTAAGCGGTATTGCGTAGTCTTCGCCGCCGACGCGTATGCGCAGCGCCTGTGCGACCGCCAGCGTGTTCGGCAGCCGCATCCGGAACGTCGTGCCCGTACCGGCATTCGTGCGCATGTCGATCGCGCCGCCGAGCGCCCGCACCCGATTCACGACGACGTCCATGCCCACACCGCGCCCCGATACCGCGCTGACTTCCGAGGCGGTCGAGAGACCGGGCATGCTCATCAGCCTGAACAGCTCCTCGTCCGTCGCGGGCGGCTCCGCGCGGTCGTAGACCCCGGCACTGCGTGCCTTGTCCGCCATGCGCTCGGCGGACACGCCACGACCGTCATCCTCGATGACGATACGGACACTGCCCCGCTCCCGTTCGGCCGATACACGGATGCGGCCGCGGGGCGGCTTGCCCGCCCGGCGGCGGTCGGCCGGACTCTCGATGCCGTGGTCCACAGCGTTCCGGAGCAGATGGACGAGAGGCTCGCCGATCTCGTCGAGAATCGAGCGATCCAGCTCGACATCATCCCCCTCCAGAACCAGATCCACGTCCCGCCCTACGGAGCGCGCTGCGTCACGCATCACACGCGGTAGTCGTTCGAACACCTCGCGCACGGGCACCATCCGCAGCGCGCGCATCTCGTGATCCAGCTCGCCCAGCACCGTGCCCAGCCGGTCCACCATATCGCCCACCTGCGTGGGAACACCGGCGCGCTGCAGACGGGCATACAGGACCGACAGCTCACCCAGACCATCTGCGAGCCCGTCCAGCCGCCGAGCATCCACGCGCACCTGCCGCACCGGTGCCGTCGACATGCCGTTCCCGGTGCCCTCAGGCGCCGGGCCGGCCACCGGCGCCGCGATCTCGACCGTGTCGACCTCGCCCGCGGACCGGATCGCGGACTCCGCTGCCGCGGCGTCGGCTGAAGCAGCGAGGAAAATGCGCAGATACCCGTCGAAATCGTCGTCGAACTGTTCCGGGTCCGACCCGAGTATACCGGCGGCATCGCCGAGAGCCCGCATGACCAGTGATGCGCGCGCACTCTTGATCGGCGCGTCAGCGCGCAGGCGCACATGAGCGATCAGGACCGTGCCCGCAGGTGCCGGCGCACTGGAACCGGTACGCGTCTCAGCTCCGGCGCCGGGTGCGGCCGCGCCATCTACGGGCGAAGGGCCGGTGCGGATTGCGTCGCCGATCGCATCCTCGAGCTCGTCCGCCGCGGCCAGCAGCGCGTCCACGACAGCGCCGTCGGCGCTCAGTGTCCCGGCGCGGATGCCGTCGAGGCGGTCCTCGAGACGGTGGGCCATGTCGGCCACGGTCGTGTAACCCATGGCGGCCGATATGCCCTTCAACGTGTGCGCCGCACGGAACGCCTCCGCGATGGCCGCGTCGGTCGCATCCGTCTCCAGCGCCACGAGACTGCGCTGCAGCAGTCTTATGTTCTCGTGCGTCTCCGCGACGTAGAGGTCGACGAACCTGCGAAGATCCATTCGGCCTAGCCGAGGACGCGCTGCACCGCCTCCAGCACGCGCGAGGGCTGGAACGGCTTCACTACGAAATCCCGGGCGCCGGCCTGGATGGCCTCGATGACGAGGGCCTGCTGACCCATCGCGCTGCACATGAGGATGCGCGCCTGCGGGTGCTCCTTCACGATCGCGCGCACCGCGTCGATCCCGCCCATGTCCGGCATCACGATGTCCATGGTGACGAGATCCGGCTGCAGCTGCTTGTACTGCTTCACCGCTTCCGCGCCCGTCTGCGCTTCTCCCACGACCTCGAATCCCGCGCCCTTCAGGATG
>DATHUY010000095.1 GCA_035461765.1 Longimicrobiales bacterium | reverse complement strand
CTCCGGAGAGTGCGGGTGCTGGCTGATCGTGGCCGGTCGACGGTGCAGGTCATAGGTGCTGCGCGCGAGGGTGGCGGGCGATCCAATAACGCAACCGCTCCGCGGCTGCGCAAGTGCGTTGTTCCTACATCTGCTACATCTTTCCTACATGTTGCTGCAGCGTTCGTTCCGGCTGCGTCCGTCACCGGCGTCGCCGAATGTCGCTCGCTGCGCCGTGTGCACGCCCTCTCTCCCGGACTGTGCCGTGTCGTGCGCAGCGCGGCGGGTGGGTCGTGCTGTCGATATACTGAGAGCGGGTGCAATATGCGCGCCTCCGTGGCCATGTCGACGCTGGCTTCTGGCTTCGGCAGCCATTACATTCCGGCCACCTCGAAAGTCAGTCCTGCCGACGCCGGTGGATCTGCCGTCTGTACAGCGACGTCGTCCTGGAGACCGAATGACCACCCCGACCTTCGACATTGCAGTTCACCTGACTGAAGCGGCCGCGATCGAGGCGATCGTGTCGCAGCTGCCCGTGGGTGTGATCGTCGCCGAAGCGCCGGGCGGCCGGGTCGTGACGGTGAATGCGCGGGCCGAGCAGCTGTGGCGCGGGCCCATGCCGCGCGCCGCCGCCATCGAGGAGTACGGCCACGTCTATACCGGATTCCGTGCGGGCGGCGGACAGTACAGCAGTGAGGAGTGGCCGCTTGCGCGTGCCATCCGTCACGGCGAGGTGGTGACGGACGAGGAGATCGAGCTGCGGCTGGGCTCCGGCGAGCGCCGGATCATGCTGGTGAGTGCCACGCCGATCTACTCTGCGGAGGGCACGGTCTCGCGTGCCGTGCTGCTGTTCCACGACGTGACGGAGCAGCGGCACGAGGATCGGCGCCGCGAGTTCCTGATGCAGCTGAGCGACGAGATCGGCGCGCTGCACGAGGCGATTCCGATCATGGAAACCGCCGCGGTCGCCACGGGCGAGCATCTCGGTGTCGGCAGCACATCGTTTGCCGATGTGGATCCGGAAGGCTGTCACGCCATCGTTCATGCGGAGTACCGCAATGGACGAATCGTGTCGACGGGGAAGTACTTCCTGGAGGATTTCGGGCCGCAGCTGATCGAGCGACTGCGACGCGGTGAGTCGATCGCGGTCGAGGACATTGCGACGGAGCGTCAGGCAACGCCCGACGTGTTCGAAGGCTGGGGTATCCGCTCACTGGTGGTGGTCCCTGCCGTGCGGCACGGCCGGCTCGCAGGTCTGTTCTCGGTGCTGCACACCGCGCCGCGCCGCTGGAGCCGGTCCGACCTTGCCCTGGTCGATACCGTCATGGAGCGGACGTGGCACGCCGTCGAGAATGCGCGGGTGCACGCCGAGCTGCGCCAGAGCCGCGAGTGGCTGACGCTCGCGCTGCAGGCCGGCTCGGCCGCCACATGGGAGTGGAACCTGCGCACAGGCGAGATCCAGTGGTCCGAGGAGGAGGGTGGGCTGCTCGGACTGGAAACATCGCGGCGATCGCTCACGTTCGGCCGCTGGCTCGCGCTCGTGCACCCGGATGACCGGCGCGAAGCGAGAAAGGCCGCGCGTCACATCGCGACGATGCGCACGGGCGATGTCGAGTTCGAGTACCGTCTCGCCGGTTCCGCGCAGCCGCGCTGGATCAACATGCGCGGCCGCGTGATCCTCGACCCGCGCGGGCTGCCCTACCGCGTGGTCGGCATCGCCGTGGACAGTACGGAGCGGAAGGCCGCAGAGCTCGAACGCGAACGTCTGCTGCGCGAGGCGCGTGAGGCCAGCGACGCCAAGTCCCATTTCATCGGTGTCATATCCCATGAATTCCGCACGCCGCTCACCGCGATCATCGGTTACACCGACCTGCTGTCCACCGGCGTGTCGGGCAAGCTGCAGCCGACCCAGGAGCGGCAGCTGGACCGCATCCGCACCAGCGCGTGGCACCTGACACAGCTGGTCGATGAGATCCTGACGTTCTCCCGTCTCGAGGCCGGCCGCGAGTCTCTCAACTTCGAGGCGGCCGATGTCGTGACACTCGCGCGCGATGCCGTATCTCTCGTGAGTCCGGCCGCTGCCGCGAAAGGCATCGGCCTCGCGTGCGAGCTGCCGGACTCCGGTATCGCCCTGCGCACCGACGCCGGCAAGCTGCGTCAGGTGCTGCTCAACCTTCTGGGCAACGCCGTCAAGTTTACGGAGAAGGGTGGCGTCATGCTGCGCGTCCGCCCCGTCGAGAATGCGGTCGAATTCACGGTCGCGGACACCGGCGTCGGCATCTCGGCGGAGAACATCGAACGAATCTTCGACCGTTTCTGGCAGGCCAATCAGGGCACCTCTCACAACGTGTCGGGCGCGGGGCTCGGCCTCACGGTATCGCGGCGCCTCGTACAGCTGATCGGCGGCACGCTCTGCGTCGAGAGCGAGCCGGGGAAGGGAAGCACGTTCAGCTTCCGGATCCCCGCAGCCACGGTCGAAGCGGCAACGTAACTCTCCACCTCAGCCCAGCACCGCTGTACATTGGTGCGCCATGGATCCCATAACACGGAACTCCGCGCCGCTGCGTGTGTCCTCCGCGATCGATCGTGTGACCAGCGCCGTCGGGCGCGCTGCGGCATGGCTCGCCCTGCTCATGGTGATCGTCGGCGCGTTCAACGCCATCGCCCGCTATCTCGGCCGCTACGTCGGCATCAATCTCAGCTCGAACGCCTACCTGGAACTGCAGTGGTACCTGTTCAGCATGGTGTTCCTGCTCGGGGGCGCCTGGGTGCTGCGCGAGAACGCACATGTCCGCGTCGACGTGCTGTACAGCCGCCTGTCGGCGCGCGGCCAGAGCGTGATCAACATCATCGGCACCGCCCTGATGCTCATCCCGTTTTCCGTGTTCGTGATCTGGGTCTCCGGTCCAATCGTGCGCAGTTCGTGGAGCATCCGTGAGGGTTCGCCCGATCCCGGCGGGCTGCCCCGCTATCCGCTGAAGGCGCTCATCCTCGTCTGCTTCGCGCTGCTCCTGCTGCAGGCGGTCTCCGAGCTGATCAAGGAGGTGCACCGGTTCCGCCACGGCGACGAGCCCGTTGCGGACGCCGCGCGACATCACCTGACGGAGGGCGTCTGATGCGCCGCCTGCACATCACTCGTGTGCGCCGCGGTCACGTACAGGTGGAACCCACGGGCCGCGCGGCGCGCGCCGGCCGCGGTCCGGCGGGGCGCCCGGCATGACGGCAAACTGGCTCGCACCGCTGATGTTCGTGGCGGTATTCCTGGTCATCTTCATCGGTTATCCCGTCGCATTTGCGCTCGGCGGTACCGCGCTGGCGTTTGCCGCGGTCGGCGTGCAGCTCGGCTACTTCGACTGGCATCTGTTCTATGCGATGCCGGAGCGGATCTTCGGCGGCATCATGTCGAACTACGTGCTGCTCGCGATCCCGTTCTTCATCTACATGGGGATCGTGCTGGAGCGCGCGCGGCTGGCGGAGGATCTGCTCACGACGATCGGCAAGCTGTTCGGCGCATTGCGCGGAGGCCTCGCGTTCGGCGTCGTGTTCGTCGGCACGCTGCTCGCCGCGGCCACGGGCGTGGTCGGAGCATCCGTCGTCGCGATGGGCAGCATCTCACTGCCGGTGATGCTGAAGTATGGCTACGACAAGCGCCTTTCCGCCGGCATCATCCTCGCCTCGGGCACGCTCGGGCAGATCATCCCGCCGAGCATCGTGCTCGTCGTGCTCGCCGATCAGATGGGTATCAGCGTCGGCTCCCTGTTTCTCGGGGCGCTCATCCCGGGCCTGCTGCTCGCAGGCATGTATGCGCTGTATGCCGCCGGTGTCGCGCTGCTGCGGCCCGGGCTCGCGCCGGCACTGCCCGCGGAGATCCGCGACATCAGTGGCGCCGAGCTCGCGCGCCAGGTCGCGCTCGTCCTCATGCCGCCGCTCGTCCTCATTCTGCTCGTGCTCGGCAGCATCTTCGCCGGCGTGGCCACGCCGACAGAGGCCGGCGCCGTCGGCGCTGTCGGAGCGATGCTGCTCGCCGCCATGCGTCGTCGCCTGAACGTCGTCGTGATTCGCGAGGCGGCATTCGAAACGGCGAAGCTCACCACCATGGTCGTGTTCCTGCTCATCGGATCGACCATGTTCGCACTGGTCTTCCGCGGCCTCTTCGGCGACATCTGGATCGAGGACCTGCTGACGAACCTGCCCGGCGGAAAGATCGGGCTGCTCATCGTCGCCAACCTCGTCGTATTCGTGCTCGGCTTCTTTCTCGACTTCTTCGAGATCGCATTCATCATCATCCCGCTGCTCGCACCTGCCGCTCAGCTTCTCGGCATCGACCTGGTCTGGTTCGGTGTGATGATCGGGATGAACCTGCAGACGTCGTTTCTGACGCCGCCCTTCGGTTTCGCCCTGTTCTACCTGCGGGGGATTGCACCGCCCGAGATCACGACCGGCGATCTCTACCGGTCCGTGATCCCGTTCATCGTCATCCAGCTGATCGGGCTGCTCGCGATCATCCTCTTTCCGACGCTGGTTACGGGCATGTTCTGACCGCGGAGGCGGGTGTGGGCTGATGCGGGTTGGGGCTCGGTTTCGGGTGGGCTGGTTGCGGTTGGGGCTCTGTGCGGGCTGGAGCCGGGCTCCGGTCGGGGCTCGGTGCGGGTTCGGGCTTCAGTGTGAGATGGAGCCGGGTTCCGGTCGGGGCTCGGCGGGTTGGGGCGGCGGATTGTCGCGATGGTGGACGGACGGCAGGCGGACGTTGGGCAGGTGGCCGCTGCGTGGTTGCGAATCTTCCATCCGGCGACCTCGATCCGCGTGAATGGAGTATTGAGCGCGCATTGCGCGCTCAACCTTCCATAGCCGCGGCCGCCCGCGCGGCCGCTGGAGGATTCAGCGTTCTATCCGCGGCGAACCCTCCATTGAGCCCGTTCCAGTGCGGCGAATGGAAGGTTGGCAGCGGCCTGGCGCCACCGACCCGAGCCGCCGGCCTGGCGCGACCGACCGAGCCGCCGGCCGGGCGCCACCGACCGAGCCGCCGGCCGGGCGCCACCGACCGAGCCGCCGGCCTGGCGCCACCGACCGAGCCGCCGGCCGGGCGCCACCGACCCGAGCCGCCGGCCTGACGCCACCGACCTGAGCCGCCCGCCTGACGCCACCGACCTGAGCCGCCGTTCTGGCGCCACCACCAGCCAGCCCGCTGCTTCGCGCCCCACCAAGTCTCAGGCGGAGCTGTTCCCGAACGCGAAGCGCGCGTACTCGTGCTCGGCTGTCCCGAACCAGCGGAACGAGTCCTCGCGGAATTTCAGATAGGCGTCGTAGACCTTCTGATAGCCGCCGTCGCGCGAGGCGGATTGGGACAGGATCTCGCGCGTGGCCGCCTCGGCGGCCTGCATGATGTCATCGGGGTAGCGGCGCAGCTGGGTGCCGCCGGCGACGAGCCGCTGCAGGGCCTCGGGGTTCTTCATGTCGTAAATGGTCTG
>DATHUY010000094.1 GCA_035461765.1 Longimicrobiales bacterium | reverse complement strand
CGCCAGCTCGACGCGCCGGACCTTTCCGCTGCCGGTCAGCGGGAAGGAGTCGAAAAAGCGGACGATGTCGGGCACCTTGTAATCCGCAAGCGTGCTGCGACACCAGTCCTTGATTTCCTCGCCGGTGATGATCGCACCTTCCACCGGGAGGATGCAGGCGCAAACCTGCTCGCCCAGAACCTCGTGCGGCAGACCGACGACCGTTACATCGAGCACCGCAGGGTGCGCGTGCAGCCGGTCTTCCACCTCGCGCGGGTAGACGTTGAATCCGCCGCGAATGATCAGCTCCTTGCGCCGACCGACGATATGAAGGTAACCCTCCTCGTCGATCATGCCGAGGTCGCCGGTCAGGAAATACCCATCCTCATCGAAGGACTGCGCCGTCTCCCCCGGCTGACGGTAGTAGCCCTTCATGACACCCACGCCGCGGATCGCGATCTCGCCGAGGCTCTCCTCGGGCAGGACCGTGCCATCCAGGTCCAGGATGCGCAGCTCGTTGCCGGGCAGCGGGCGGCCGACGGTGAACACCGCCTTGTCGTCGGGATCGTCCACCCGCGTCATGGCTACGGTCGACGCTGTCTCCGTGAGCGAGTACGCGACACACAGATTGGGGCACAGCTCCGTCCGAATGCGACGCACCATCTCGTCGCCGATCGGCGCACCCGCAACGATGCCGGCGCGCAGCGAAGAGAGGTCACGCTTCGAGCTCTCGTTCTCCCGCATCTCCGTTATGTACACCGTTGGCACGCCATAGTGCACCGTCACCCGGTGCCGCTCGATCAGATCGAGGGCTGCGGCCGGATCGAACTGCTCCTGCAGTACCAGGCCGGCGCCGGCGAGCAGTGTGCCCAGCACGCCGGGCCCGAGCCCGAACACATGGAACACGGTCGCAACGCCGAACACCAGGTCCTCGGGCGTCATCTGCAGGGAATCGGCAGTGGCGGCGGCCGTGGTGAGGAGGTTCTCGTGAGTGAGCGCGACACCCTTCGGCTTGCCCATTGTGCCGGATGTATACAGGATTGCGAACGTATCCTCGGCCGGGTTCACCTCGATGTCGGGCACCTTGCGGCCCTCGCCGCTCGATTCGAGATCCTCGAACTGGTAGATGCGGTCATCGTACCAGAGATCCTCCTCGCCGACCGTGACGACGTACTGCAGGTCAGGCAGTGATGTGAGGAAGTTCTCGAACAGCTGCAGGTAGTCGACGCCGTTGAACGTCTCGGCGCAAACAACCACTGTCGCCTCCGAGTGGCGGAGCATGTACTGCAGTTCCGGCACCGTGTAGCGGGGGTTCAGCGGAACGATGACGGCGCCAAGCCGGGCCGCGGCGAACATCGACAGCACGAACTCGGGCCAGTTGGGCAGGTCCAGCGCGATGCGGTCGCCGGCCTCGATGCCGAGGCCATGAAGAGCCGCCGCCAGCGCAGCCGATCGGGCGTTCACCTGCCGGTACGTCAGCCGCCGGTCGCCGAATACGAGGAACGCGCGATCGGGGTGTTCCCGTGCGCGTTCCTCCAGCACCTGCGCAACTGACCGGCCTGCGGCGCGCTCTGCGAGCGCCATCAACCCTCCGCGACTGTTCCGCCACAACTCCACCGGCCGCGTCGAAAGACCGGCAGGCAGGCTGGAAGATAGGCGGGCGTCAAGAGGCAGTCAAACGACATCGGGCGCAGCCGCGCTCTGTCGCAGGACGCTCATCAGCGTCTCCGAATCCGCGGCATGTGTCCAGGCGCCCTGCGGATCGGTCGCGCATTCACCGATATCGCGCAGCAGCACGAAGCGCGGCACGGAGCGCCGCGCCTTCTTGTCGATGGCCATGGTATCCAGGAGCGAGTCGGCCGTGAACGGCGCTCGTGCCGGCAGTCCGAGTCGGGAGAGCAGTACGGCGATCGCCTCGGCACTGCCGGGCCGTGTGACCCCGAGAGCCTCGCCGAGCTTTGCTTCGACGCACATACCGGCGGCCACAGCGAAGCCATGCGCCATCGTATAACGTGCAAACCGCTCGAGTGCGTGACCGAGCGTGTGACCGAAGTTCAGGATCGCGCGACGGCCGTTCTCGAGCGGATCAGCGGATACGACATCCGCCTTGAGCTGGATGGATCGCGCGACGAGGTGCTCCAGCGCAGCGCTGTCGAGCGAAAGCAACTCGGACACGTGATCGCCGATCCAGTCGAAATACTCAGCGTCGAGAATGGCGCCATGCTTGACGGCTTCCGCCAGGCCGGACTGGATCTGCAGCGACGGAAGCGTGCGCAGAACCGCAGTATCGACGATGACCGTGGCGGGTGAATGGAACGCGCCGACCAGATTCTTCCCGGCCGGGGTGTCCACGCCCGTCTTGCCGCCGACCGACGCATCGATCATGGCGAGCAGGGTGGTGGGCACCTGCACGAAGGGAATGCCGCGCATGTACGTCGCCGCGACGAAGCCGGCGACATCGCCCGTGACGCCGCCGCCTACCGCAACAATGCACGAATCGCGGCCGAGCCGCAGCTCCAGCATCCGGTCCGTGAGCGCCGCCCAGGTTTCGCGTGTCTTGTGAGACTCGCCATCCTCGAAGCTGAGCAGCTCCGCTGTCATGCCGCCGGCACGCAGCGCTTCGAGTGCGCGCGCGCCGAGACTGCCGGCCAGGTTGTGCGGGGTGATCACCGCATACGCTGCGGCGGGAGCGGCGGCCGTGACGCGGCCGGCCAGATCGTTCATGGCGCCGTCGCGCACCACCACATCGTAGCCCGAAGCGGCAGCGGACGTGGCATCCACGCGTATACGCACGCCACCGGCGTGCGCGGTCACTTTCCGTCCCTCTGCCCGCTGCGACGATCGAGTCCCGTCCCGACCAGACTCTCGCCGACCAGCCAGTCGACGAGACCTCGCAGAGACGCGCCTTCGCGGTGAACCACCCGCATGCGTTCGGCTGCATTGCCGCGCTCGAGGATGCGCTCGATGTGTGACAGCGTCCCGATGTCACCCAGCTCCTCGGCAGAGCGGCTGATGCGGTCGAGCAGGGCCCGGATGGAATCTCGCACCGGCTGATGACCAGTTCCGGCGATGGTGTCGATCAGCCTGCCATTCAGGCCGTCGCGTGCCACACGCCACTCGTTCACGCGGAGCAGCTCCTGCTCGATCGTGAGAGGGACGCGCTGCGGTGCGTCGTCGGTGATCACGCCGGTTGCGGCGGCATGCACGAGTGCGCGCGCGAAGGCCGTCAGCGCGGCCGCGTCGCGGAGACTCGGGCAGACGTCCATCACGCGGAACTCGACGGTCGGATACTTAGGGTGCGGCCGCATGCTCCAGTACAGGTTCCACGGGTCGGCCATCACACCGGCATCGAGCAGCGTGTCCACGTACTGCCGGAACTGCGCGTCGGACGCGAACCGCGGCGGAATCCCGGAGTTCGGCCAGCGTCGCCAGAGGATGGTGCGGTATGAAGCGAAGCCCGTGTCCGCGCCTTCGAAGAACGAGGAGCTGGCGGACAGCGCCAGCATGTGCGGCAGGTAGTGCCGCAGCACGTTCATCAGCGACAGCCGGTCGATACCGTCGGGAACTCCGATGTGAACGTGCATGCCGAAGATGTGCTCGTCGCGCGCGATGCGACCGTAGCGCGCCTCGATGGCGCGATAGCGCTCCAGCGGCGGTCGCTCGTGGCCTTCCCAGGTGCTGAACGGATGCACACCGGCCGCCACGATCGCCAGACCGTGCGACGCGGCCACGGTCGCCGCCTGCAGGCGCAGCCGGCTCAGGTGGTCCTCTGCATCCGCCATGTCCGCGCACACCGGCGTCCCGATCTCGACGGTCGTCTCCTGCAGCTCCGCCACGAGCTCACCGGTCCAGTCCTCACGCCGCAGATCCGATGCACGACTGCGCAGCGCCCCTGACGCGGGATCGACCAGCTGGTATTCCTCTTCTACACCGATCGTGAAGTCGGCTGTAGTCACCGGAGTCGGTATCGTCTGCTCCATTCGGGATGTAACTCGATCTCTCAGATCAGTCTAGCCTATGCAGCAAGCGAGCCGCTACCTCTGCACGTCGCGCTCAGCCGTCCGCATGCAGCAGCGAGGTATCGGTGCCGGCCGGTGCATCCACGACCGTCACACCAGGGCGACCATCCACGTCGACACGCGTCACCGTCACGTCCCTGTCGCCGCGCGCCACCGCCGCGCGCCGGACGGCCGCGCCAAACGCGTCCGCGTGCGCGCCCGTGTCCCAAACGCTGCGCCACCACACCACCTCTGCACCTGCCGCGCCGACGAGCAGTGCATACCTGTCGCCGTCCCATCCTTCGGCGGCGGCACGCCCCGCCGCGCCCAGGTGCTGTTCCAGAAAGATCGCCGTCTCGAGTTGGCCGAATTCGTCCTCCCTCTCGATACGCCAGCCGGCAGGCAGCCCGTCGAGCTCCACGATCGTCGGCTCGTCACGTTCGAGGATGAAACGATCGATCGGATTCATGACCTGCTCCGTGGACTGCGGCAGCAGCGAGTCGAGTGGCGCCGGATAGCGTGCCAGCGGCCGGCGCGCACTCCACAGCGCGTGCACGAAGCTCACACCGTGCAGATAGGGGAACAGGAGCGTCTCACGGATGACCGGCGGCGCCCGGCGGAATACGGGATACTCCTCGTTCTGCGCTTCCATCGCGGGACCGAGCTCCAGGGCCGGATCCGGCAATGCCGCCGGATCGACCGTGGCGTCCGTCGCCTGTTCGGCCAGGAGTGCGAACATCACGAGCATCGCGTGCCCCTCCAGCGCCGCGTGTGCAGCCATCTGTCGGTCGTTGCCGCGGTCGCCCGCAACGAGCGAATCGAGATCGGTGTGCTGGTCCTGGAGTGCGTGCACGAGCTCGTGCGCTATGACCGGCTGCAGATCCTCCACGTCCTCACCCGAAACGACGAACAGTGTACGCTCCTTCGGGTCGTAGTATCCGAGCACCTGCTCGGTATACAGGTCGAGCAGCAGAGCATCGAGGTCCAGTGTGTCGGCCAGGAGTCCGAGCGCGACGTAAGTACGCCGCACGGCATCGCGCTCCGCCGGTGTCATCTCCTCGTCGAGTCGTGCCTCCACATAGGCGCGAGCCCCGTCGCGCGACTGGCGCCGCACGCGCAGCGTTTCCAGGCGGTCGAGTCCGGAGAGCCGCTCGAGCGCGGGCATCATCTGCTCGACCACGCCGGCGAGGTCGCGAGGTGACTGCGCGTCCACAATGGCCGCTGCGTCAGCCTGTGCGAGGTCGGCATCGGGTGTTTCGGCACAGCTTGCGGATGCGCACGCGAGGACAAGCGCCCACCCCGAGATCAGGGGCGCGCGGCGAATGCGATTGACGTGCACGACATTGCGCCGGAAAACGGTATTTCTCATGTCACCTGGTACCGGGATGGTCGAGGTCGATGTGCAGCACATCGGCAGCGGCTCCGAGCGGGACGAGTGACGAATCGTTCAGCGCCATCACCCGTTCCGCCAGGAGTTCGCCTGATACGGGATGACGCAGCCCGATGTCGAGATCGAGCAGCGGCGCGATCACGAATGCACGGTCCATAACGCCGGGGTGCGGGATTCGGAGATCCGGGGAATCGAGCTGCACGTCGTCATAGAAGAGGATGTCGAGGTCAATGACGCGCGGTCCCATGCGATGCGTGGGCGCGCGCCCGATTCGCAGCTCGAGCTCCTTGAGCGCGGGCAGAAGCGCCTCCGGGCCGATCTGCGTGCGCAGTTTGACCGCCATGTTGAGGAAACGGGGCTGATCGACATAGCCATACGGTTCCGACTCGTAGACGCGCGAAACCGCCTGCACCCGCCCGAGCTCACGCAGACCTGCAATCGCGGCGCGCAGGTTTGCCATGCGGTCGCCGAGGTTCGTGCCCAGACCGAGCAGCACCGTGCCGTCAGCCGCGCCCGTAACGATCCTCCAGCCGGACCACGTCGCTCAGGTGCGGCGTGGATGCCTCCAGGATGTCGACATCCGTGATCGCCTCAACGCGGTGGACGGTCGGCGGCCGGATGCGGATGCTCTGACCCTCGGCCAGCTCGATCGTCTCCAGACGGTCTGGGGCAGGGCCGATCAGCAGCCGCATGTGACCGCGCAGCAGGTGCATGGTCTCATCCTTCACGTCGTGATACTGCAGCGAAAGCGCCTGACCGGCCTTCACGTGCAGGATCTTTCCCACGTACTGATCGGTCTCCGCCCAGATCAGCTCATGACCCCACGGCTTCTCGACCCTGCGCGGGGTCAGTGGCTCATTCGGCATTGGTCTCAGGTATTCCCAGGTTTCAGAGGAAGGCGGCCCGCCTGTGCCCATAGATTATGGCAAGGCAAAATACGCCCCGAGCGACATGCCGCCGGGAGCCGTCTCGTAGCCGAAGCGGAAGACGAGATGGCCTCCTGCCCGGATCAGCATACCGGCGACCAGCTGCAGCTCGGTCGACGGATCCGGCGCATTGTCGACGAAGAACTGGCCGGTGTCCGTGATCGGCTCCTCCTCCTCGTCGAAATATTCGGTGACCGTCCGCTTCCGTGCGGCGCCGGCACCCAGCATCAACATGAATTCCGGTGTGAGGGCGTACATGGCACCCGCGTTGGCGATCATGAACTCATCCTGCTCGCGGATGAAGAGGTCATTGCGCTGGGATTCGACGAATGTCACCGAGCACTCGGTCAATGCTGCGGGGCAGTGTGTGGGCTCATCACGCAGCGAGCCGATCGTCATCTTGGCGTCGGCAAAGACACCGAAGGGACTTCCGCCGACCAGGTGCCATACACCGACGCCGGCCTGCACGTCCGGGAACGCCGCCGTGTAGCCGATACCGGTACGCATGCCCGAGCGGAAGTCGCGCCCCTGTCCGGCCGCACTGGACGCAGACCCGGCCAAAAGCAGGGCGCCCAGCGCTAACGACGGCACCCGGCGCGTGAGGAAGCAGCGTCGCATGACTGTTCTCCGGTCTGAGGCCGGCGGGCGCCGGCGTGACGTGACGGTTGCACCTGGCGGCATGCCGGCGCAATCCAGCAAGATCGCGCTTGCGCCGCGCACGTCGCAAGCGGAACATTAGCACATGCT
>DATHUY010000093.1 GCA_035461765.1 Longimicrobiales bacterium | reverse complement strand
GGGTGGGGTTTTGCGCGCTGGGGGGGGGGCGCGCCCCGGGTCCGTCCCCCCGGCGCCGGGGGGTGTTGTCTTCCCCGTACCCACCCCCCACTCCCGGCCCCCCCCCCCGGGCGCGGGCCCCCGCGGCCGTGCAGCACAGGGAGAAGCTGTTCGACTACCAGCGCGATTTCTTCGAATCGGCACTTCGTGAGGCGGAACGCTTTCCGGTGAGGGCCTACGTGTTCGGCGACCCTCACGATGCCGGCCGCAATCGCGCATTTCTCGAGCTGCTGCTGAGGCATCGGCTGGACGTGTACGAGCTGCCGCAGGCGGTGCGCGCGAACGGCCACAGCTTCGAGCCCGGCCGGGCGTGGGTAGTGCCGACGCTGCAACCGAAGTACCGCATGGTACGCTCGATCTTCGAGCGGACGAACGAGTACGCGGACAGCGCGTTCTACGATGCCTCGACGTGGACGGTATCGCTGGCGTACGGCATGCCTGATGCCGAGCTGACGGGACGCGTTCCGCTCGGCGCGCGTGTGGCGGAGCCGCCTGCGCCGCAGGGCCTCGGCACAGTGCCGGCGGGCGGGTATGCGTACCTGCTCGACTGGAGCGACTACTACGCGGCGAAGGCGCTCTACCACCTGCTGACGAACGGTGTGCACGCGGAGGCCGCATTCGAGCCGTTCACCGCGCGCACGAACATCGGGGAGCGCGCCTATCCGCGCGGGTCCATATCGATACCGGTGCAGGCGCAGGCCATCGAGCCGCAGCGGTTGCATGAGCTGGTCCTCGAAGCCGAAACGCTATCCGGCGTGTCGTTCCAGAGCACGATGACGGGCTATTCGGCTGCCGGCGCGGACCTGGGCAGCGGCAGCTTCCGGCCGCTCGACACGCCGCATGTGCTGATGGTGATCGGCGACGGTGTCTCGAGCAGCGAGGCGGGACAGGTCTGGCACATGCTCGATACCAAGTTCAGCATCCCCGTGACGAAAGTGGACGCGGGCAATTTCGGCCGTGCGGACCTGTCGCGTTACGACGTCATCGTGCTGCCGTCGGGCGGCTACGGATTCATCAGCGGCTCGGCGCTCGAAGACCTGCGCCGCTGGGTGCGTGGGGGAGGTACCCTGGTGGCGCTGCGTACGGCTGCGCAATGGGCGGTCTCCAACGACCTGACACCGAACACCGAGCGGGTCCAGGACGCCGATACCACGGAGCTCGGGCGCCGCAATTACGCGGATGCCGCAGCAGTGCGCGGGGCGCAGGCGATCGGTGGATCGATCTGGCTGGCGGACCTGGACACGACGCATCCGCTGGCGTTCGGCTATCACCGCAGAGAGCTGCCCGTCTGGCGCGACCACGACATCTTCTTCGAGCCCAGCCGCAACCCCTACAGCACCGTGGCGCAGCTGACGGCCGAGCCGCACCTGAGTGGTTATATCTCGGCACCCAATCTCGAGCGGCTGCGCGGGTCGCCGTCTCTGCTCGTCGATCAGCTGGGGCGCGGCAGTGTGATCCTGATGATCGACAATCCGAACTTCCGCGGTTACTGGCACGGCACCAACCGGCTTTTCCTGAACGCTCTGTTCTTCGGCCGGCACGTGACCCTGCCCGCCGCACCATGAGGGGACTGAATCAGGGTGCGGGCGTCAGCCGCTCGGCGATCGAGGCCAGAAATTCCTGGTAGCGGATGGGCTTGGCGATGTAGCCGTCACAACCTGCCGCGCGAATCCGCTCCTCATCGCCTTTCATTGCGAGGGCGGTGAGCGCAATCACGGGAATCGGGCGTGTCGCATCATCGCTTTTCAGCAGTGCCGTGGCCTCGAGTCCATCCATGCCGGGAAGCTGGATGTCCATCAGGATGAGATCGGGTTTCTGCTCGCGCGCCATGGTGAGACCCGTTTCCGCATCCGTGGCGCTCAGCACGGTGTGTCCTGCGGAAGTCAGGAGGAACACGGCAAGTGTCATGTTCGCGGGGTTGTCCTCGACAATGAGCACGGTGGCCATCAGGTGTTCACCCGCCGGCCCGACATGGCGCGCCGCACTTCCGAGGTGAAACGCTGCCCGTTGAGGCCGGTCTTCTCCAGGATCGTAGTGACATAGCCGTTCAGTCTGGAACGGTCATCGTCCGTGATCCGTTTCGCGGTCACGACCAGCACCGGGATGTGCGCCGTCTCCGCATTCGCCTGGAGCGCTTCCACCACATCGAAGCCGTTCACCTCCGGCATCATCAGGTCGAGCACGATCAGCTGCGGCAGCTCCCGCTGTGCAATGTCGATGGCCTCGCGCCCACCGTAGGCCCGCAGCAGCGTCACCGGCATGTCCGTCATGCGTACGGCAATCAGCTCGACTGCGGAGGGATCGTCATCGGCCACCAGGACCTTGAGCGGCTCGCTGTCGGTGAGCGGCAGCAGGCCCAGGTCGGTCAGGGAGTCGTAAAGGTCCTTACGCGAGATCGGCTTCTGCATGACGGCCGACGCACCGAGCGCCGACCCCCTGTCCGTATCCGCGACGATCGAGATGATGACGACTGGTATGCGCTTCAGGTCCGGCAGCTGCTTGATGCGGCTGAGGAACTCCCACCCATCCATGTCCGGCAGCATGATATCCAGCGTGATCAGCGATACCGGCTGTTCCGCCGCGACGGCCAGTGCATCCTCTGCCGACGGCGCGTGCAGCACCTTGAAGCCTTCGGCCTCGAGCTGCACGCGGATCAGCTCCGCCGACTTCTCATCGTCCTCCACGATCAGCGCGAGTCGCTCGCCGGGCAGCACATCGATCGGTGCAGCATCGGGGACCACAATCTCGACTGCACCGTCGCGAACGGGCAGCCACACCGTGAACGCGGAGCCGGTGCCCACTTCGCTTTCCACTGCAACCGACCCGCCGTGCAGGTCGGCCAGCAGCTTCACCATGGCCAGGCCGAGACCCGTCCCCTCGAACTTGCGGGCGAGACCGCTGTCGATCTGACTGAACGGCTTGAACAGCTGCTGCAGGTCGTCGGCATCAACACCCATGCCCGTGTCCCTGACACTGATTTCCACGAACTCCTCGAAGTCGTTCTCGGCGAGCGGAAAGCTCCGCCCGGGCCAGCCGGTAGACAGCAGGCCGACCTGCGAGCGCGGCACACGGCGCCCGTGCAATGTGACGCGGCCGCCGTCGCCAGTGAACTTCACGGCATTGGACAGGAGGTTGTAGACGACCTGCTTGACCTTGCGGGCATCAGCGTGGAACACACCGAGCTCTTCGTGACCGGCGAGGTCCAGGTGGATACGGCGCTCTGCGGCCTTCTCCCGCACGATCGACAGACTGTTGCGGAGCCAGGACGCTATCGGCACCGGCTCCAGGTCGAGGAGCATCTTCCCCGCCTCGACCTTCGACAGGTCGAGGATATCATTGATCAGCGACAGGAGGTGTGTGCCGCTGCTGAATATGTCGCCGATGAAACCGCGCTGCTGTTTGGACATGTCACCAATGAGGCCATCGCGCAGGATCTCGGAGAAGCCGATGATGGCGTTGAGCGGCGTGCGCAGCTCGTGCGACATGTTGGCCAGGAACTCCGACTTCATGCGGCTGGCGTCTTCGAGCTCGACGTTCTTCTGCTGGAGGGCACGCTCGTAGAGTTTGACCTCTGTCATGTCTCGTGCTGCGGCGAACACGCCCTGAAGCACGCGGTCCCGGTCATGGAACGTGCTCGCGTTGCAGGACACGACCGTCAGCGTGCCATCACGCGCGCGCGCAGTCAGCTCGTAGTTGGTGACCTTGCCCTCGGCCAGCACACGGTCGATGGCGGCACCGGCAAGCGCGGAGTCGGTGAAGTAATTCTTGAAAGGCGCACCGATCAGCTCGTCACGCGTGCAGCCGGTCAGGGCCTCCATCTGCCGATTGATGTCGGTGATGATGCCGCGCGGGTCGGTGGTCATGAGCGCATCGATGTTGGATTCGAGCAGCGAGCGCGTATAGAAGTGCTGATCGCGCAGGCGCTGGTCGAGCTTCATCCGCTCTTCCTCGATCTGCTGGCGGGCCGTGTTGTCGGTACCGATCAGGAGGTAGCCAATGATCGTGTCATGGTCGTCGCGCAGCGCCGTGACGGAGACGACGGCCGGGAATCGGCTCAGGTCCTTGCGGATGTAGGTGAGCTCGTAGATGTCCTCGATACCGCGAGATGCCTTGAAGACCAGCGCCTCGAATCCCGGCGTGATCGGCGTACCGAGCTCCTGGCTGAGCGCGGATGCGCGGGCGATGAGCTCCTGCGGATCGGAAATGTCGGCCGGTGTGATCCTGTCCACCACGTCGGCCGCCGCATACCCGAGCATGCGTTCGGCACCGACATTGAAGATCTGGATCACGCCCTCTGCGTCGGTGGCGATGCTGGAGAAGTTCGCGCTGTTGAAGATCGCGTTCTGGAGCGCGCCAGCTTTGAGCAGCGCTTCCTCCGCGTGCTTGCGCGCGGTGTTGTCGGTACCGATCAGCAGGTAGCCAATGATCGTGTCCAGCTCGTCCCGCAACGCGGTGACGGACACAATTGCGGGGAAGCGACTGCCATCCTTCCGGAAATAGGTCAGCTCGTAAATGTCCTCGATAGCACGAGATGCCTTGAAAACCAGCGCCTCGAAGCCCGGGTTGATCGACGTGCCCAGCTCCAGGCTGAGAGCGCGGGCCCGCTCGACGAGCTCGCGCGGGTCGGAGATATCGGCGGGCGTGATCCTGTTCACCACCTCCGCGGCCGTGTAACCGAGCATTCGCTCGGCGCCGACATTGAAGATCTGAATGACGCCATCAGCGTCAGTCGCAATGCTGGAGAAGTTGGCGCTGTTGAAGATCGCGCTCTGCAGCGCGCCCGCCTTCAGAATGGTCTCCGAGTAGCGCCTGTCGTAACTGGGCCTGCCATTGTCTGATATACGCACATCCATGAGTGCCCGTCTTCCTGCTGCCGTTTCGTGCTCGAACCGGCGCGGAAGCGCAGGCCTTCAGATGCATTCACACGCATGGAGAGGGGCGTGCAGCCCGGTGGTGTGGAGATGCAACAGTCATTGAGCATGCATTAAACGAGCCCCGTGACTGCATGCCGCCTCCGGCGAGAGGGGAATGCTGTGATACCGGTGCGGGCTGTCCGTGAAATTCATAGACAGTGATACACCGTTGCAGGGCCTGAGGGGCCCGGAATGTGCCACCTGATAGTGCAACCGTTCGCAGAGTAGGAGTTCATGAAATCGGCATCTGGCCACTGAACTGCTTTCGTGTGCAACGCCGCCGCGTGCGCGACGTGGATCCCGATCGATCAGGAGGCAAAATGACCTGTGCGTCATCGCGGGCTTCGCGTGGGCGACGTGCCCTCCTGGCAGCGCTCGCTGCAGTGTGCGCCGGCGCGGCGTGTGAGCAGGGCGTTGAACCCGACACAGGGCCGTTCTTCACCACACCGGCCGATGCACGGGTGGACTCACCGCTGGTCACTATCGACACCACCGCGACACTGCCCGCACCCTGGGCGACGGAAATCATACCGGATGTACCGGTGATTGCGCAGCCGGGGGCGGTGCCAGGCGAGGCGGCCCTTCCGAGCGAGCTGGCGCAGCTGGGTGCGAGGCTCGCTGTGCCGGTGGCGGGCGTTTCCCGGTCGGACCTGCGCGACACGTATGCGCAGGCGCGCGGTGAACGGGTGCACGAGGCGATCGACATCCTCGCGCCGCGCGGCACGCCCGTGCTGTCCGCTTCCGATGGGAGGGTGCTTCGTCTTTTCAACAGCAAGCCGGGCGGCCTGATGGTCTATGCGACGGATCGGTCGGAGCGCTTCATCCTTCTCTATGGCCACCTGGATGGCTATGCGGAAGGGATGCGCGACGGCATGTCGCTCCGGCAGGGACAGGTAATCGGCTATGTCGGCACGACGGGTAATGCCGCCCCCGATACGCCCCACCTCCATTTCGCCATCCTGCGCGGCCAGCCCGCCGTGGCATGGTCGGTCGGCGTGCCCGTGAACCCGTATCCGCTGCTGCGCGGAGGATCTTCGGACTCGCGATAACGGTGTGGAGCCCTCGAGCGCCTGCGGATGATTGGTCGTGACAGGGTGCCGCAGGAATAACGGCCCCGCCCCGGAACGTCGGGGCGGGGCCGTGTGGCGAGCGCCCGCCGAGGGCGCCAGGGTCAGCGCCGTCGACGTCAGCGGATGCGTGCGCCGGCGGTCACGTCGAGCGTGGGGTTCATCCCGCCGAGCCGCAGCTGCGAGGCTACCTCGGCGTGCAGGTTGGCAAGTGCGGCGCTGCTCCGGACGGCAGCACTGACGCGTGTGAGCGCGTTGTCGTTGGCGTGACCGAGACGAACCAGGTCCGCGAGCACGGCAACGGCGACGGCGCGACGCTCCTGGGGCGCGTCCCGGCTGATGCGGACTACGGCGCTCTCGCTGACGCCGGCTTCGAGCGCATCCGCCGTGACGGACAGCTCGCCTGCGCCGCGGGCCTCGATGCCGGCGCGTTGCAGTGCCTCCGAAGCACGTACGAGACCGGCGACGCGCGCTTCGACGGCGGCCGCAATACGCTCCTCGGCCACTGCCTTCGCACGCCCCTCCGCAATCTTGCTCTCGATCAGCTCGGCCGGAATGCGCGCGCGCGCTGCCGCTTCCATTGCGGCGTCGATGCGCGCCTGTGCCCGCGCGGTTGCATTCGTCTCCGCGCTCTGTGCCGACAGTGCAGCCGGCGCGAGCAGCATTGCCGGAACCATCAGCGTCAGGATCTTTGACCTCATGTGTGTCATGCTGTCCTCCTCGAGTGAGTGGGCGGTGTCATGATTCTACCGCCCATCGTGTCCTTCATGCCCTGTCATTGAGACGATCGGCACATATCGGATTGTCACTACGCAGCTGTCACACCCTGCTCAGTGAGAAACTCGCGCAGCGTCTCGCGTGCACGGTGCACACGCATCTTCACGGCACTCGGCGTGGCTTCCGTCATCGCGGCAACCTCGTCATATGTGTAGCCGGCATCGTGCTTGAGCAGGAATGCCTCACGCATGGGCGCGGGCAGCCGGTCCAGTGCGGCACGCATGGTGAGATCCAGCTCGTTCGACCCGCCCCGTGCGTCCTCGATCGTATCCGCGTTCGCCATTGAGCTGAGCGGGATCGTGGCGCGGCGCACGTTCTTCATGAAGTCGAGACC
>DATHUY010000092.1 GCA_035461765.1 Longimicrobiales bacterium | reverse complement strand
ATGCGCATGCTGCTCGACGCATACGCTGCGGGCATGAACGGCTGGCTCGCAACGCGGCCGGCGGACGAGCTGCGTGTGCTCGATGGCATCGAGCCGTGGTACCCGCTCGCGCTGATCCGCTTCAAGTACTACCTGAACGAGTTCCTCGGCTATGCCGGCCTGCGCGACGCGTGGGTGACACCGCTGTTCGAGCGCAGCGCCGCACTCGCGCGCGGTCCCGCAATCGCATCGCTGATTCAGCGCGACGAGCGTTCCAGCGTCGCATCGCACTCACCGCGCGACGATCGCTCCGACGCTGCACGACAGACCGTCGCTCCACAGACTGCCGCACCACAGACTGTCGCATTCCAGTCCGACACTCGCGCCGGCAGCGCGCAGTACGCGTTCACGCTCGAGTCGCAGCTCGACGAGTTCGGCGTGCGACCGCACGGGTCGAACGAGTGGGCCGTCGCGCCGTCACTCACGGCGGATGGCTCGGCGATGCTGCTGATCAACCCGCACCAGAGCTTCGTCGGGGTCCAGCGCTACGCCGAGATCCACCTCGACAGCAGGGAAGGGCTGCGCTTCTCCGGCCTCACCGTGTTCGGGTTTCTGCTGCCGTACATGGGCCACAACGACCGGCTGGGCTGGGCGTACACCGACAACTACGCGGACCACAGCGATCTCTACGGCATCACGTTCGACGATGCAGCGCAGCCGCTCCGTTATCGCTATGACGCCGGACATCGCACGGCGCAGACGTGGGACGACGCCATCCGCGTGCGCACGGACGATGGCATGACCACGCGCACGTTCCGTTTCTGGAGCACGCACCACGGACCGATCGTCGGCATCGCGGACGACGGACGCCCGCTCGCCGTCCGGCTCGCGCGCATGGACGAGGGCCGCTGGTACGACCAGTGGGACGCGATGATCCGCGCACGCACGCTGGAGGACTGGAAGCGTGGCGTCGCAATGCTGCACGTCGCATACATGAACACCATGTACGCGGACGCCGATGGCAACATCGGCTACATCTATAATTCCGCGGTGCCGCGCCGTAACGCCGGCATCGATCCGTCCGGCATTCTGGACGGCAGCGATCCCGCGACCGAGTGGCAGGGCTTCCATACGATCGACGAGCTGCCGCAGGTGTGGAACCCCGCGACCGGCTGGCTGTTGAACACGAACTCGACTCCGTTCACCGCGACGACCGGGCTGGCCTGGAGCCGCGACGATTTCCCGTCATACATGGTCGGCGGCGAGACTGACAACGCGCGCGCCGTCAGCTCGCGTCGCGTACTGAGCACGATCGACGACGTGACGTTCGAGCGCTTCGCCGGGCTGGTGTGGGACAGTCACCTGAGCGAAGCCGGCGACATGATCTCGCCACTGAATGCGGAGCTCGCCGCAATGCCTGCATCGCCCGCACGCGACAGCATCGCCCACGTGATCGAGCGGCTGAACGCATGGGATCGCACGGCCGATACGGCGTCGATCGAAACCACCTGGTTCGTGCTCACTGCCGAGCGCTACATCCTCGCCCGCGAAGGCTATCAGGCCGCCGCACCGAACGGTGCCGACACGCCGTGGATCGCCGCGCTCACCGACGCACTGCACCGCCTGCGCACACAGTGGAACACGATCGACGTGCCGTGGGGCAGCATCAACCGGCATCAGCGCCCGCTGCCCGGAGCGCCGATCCGCCTCGACCCATCGCGCGAGAGCCTCGCCGTCGGCGGCGCACACGGCCAGCTCGGCTCCGTCTTCACGTTCTACAGCGAGCCGTTCGGCGAGGCATCGCCGAGGCTGGGGCGCGGCGGCAACTCGTTCGTGAAGGTCGTCGCGTTCGGACCGACCGTGCGCGCCGCGTCGATCCTCAACTACGGCCAGAGCGGCGACCCCGCATCGTCCCACTTCTTCGACCAGGCATCGCTCTACGCGCGACGACAGTTCAAGCCCGCATGGTTCGACCGGAGCGACGTCGAGGCGAACGCGGTGCGGAGCTATGCGGTGCCGATTCGCTGACCTGCTTCGGCCAGGTCATCGAGGGTAGCTGAACGGGAATGCGATCACCCGGAATTCCCAACGCCTACGACGACCGCGACCGCGCCGCCGCGTATGCCGACCTCGGCTTCGCCGGCACGTACTACCTTGCGTTCCGCGACCTGCCGGATCTGATCGCCCGGCACGGCACCGGACGGAAGGCACTGGACTTCGGCTGCGGAGCAGGTCGCTCGACGCGTTTTCTGAAGGAGCTCGGCCTCGACACGATCGGCATCGACGTCGCCGAGCCGATGCTGCGCATCGCACGCGAGCGCGATCCCGGCGGCACGTACATGCTCGTGCGCGATGATGCAGTGACCGGCTGGCCCGACGGTCCCTTCGATCTCGTGCTCGCCGCATACCCGTTCGACAACATCGCGGAGGTCGCGCATCGCCGACGACTGCTCGATGCCATCGGTCGCCGGCTCGCCCCGGATGGCCGGCTCATAGTCATCGCGTCCGCGCCGGAACTATACACGAACGAGTGGCTATCCTTCACGACAGCGTATCCGGAGAACGACGCCGCCCGCACCGGTGACGTTGTGCGTATCGCAATCACCGACGGCGGCGATCGCCGGCCGATCCTTGACGTGCTCTGGGACGACGCCGCATACCGCGCGGATTTCGCCGCGGCCGGACTCGACGTGCTGGAGATGCATCGCCCGCTGGGCCGGCCCGACGAACCGTACGCATGGCAGACCGAGCTTCACACTTCGCCCTGGCTGCTCTACGTTCTGAGGGCTCCCTCATCCGGCTGAAACACCGCACGAGGACGCTCCCAATCGACCATTGGCTGCGCATCGGCCGTACGAATGGAAACTTCGGTGTCTGGAGGACACTCAAAGTTCCACTACCGTTCGATGGCTGATGATCAGATGGAAACGTCGGCGCGCATGGCGCGGCGAATCCTCCATCCCTAACGGTGGGTTTCGCAGAATGGTCGATTGGCGGTCCTCGCCGCGGCTCCCGATCTGCACGCATTCGATTGGATTCCCGCCGCTGATCAACCCGATCTCCAGTACGCGGTCGAGGCGTCTTCTCGTCACGGCGCGGCCCGGCACACTGTCCCAGCACGCCATGGAATCGCCCGCGACGCCACGCTATCTTCAAGAGCATGGACACCGAAATGCGCGCCGCCATCGCGGCACTGGGCGAGACGATGAATGCGGGGTTCGCGCGCATATATGCACGCATGGACGCCAGCGAAGCGCGCATGGACGCTGGCGAAGCCCGCACGGAAGCTGGCGAAGCCCGCATGGACGCCGGGCTCGCGCGGATGGACGCCGGGTTCGCGCGGATGGACGCCGGGTTCGCGCGCGTCGAGTCTGGTTTCGCCCGCGTATACCGCTACTTCGAGCTCCAAGAGGCGCAGCACATGGAGCTGCGCGCCGAAGTCAGGGATCTGCGCGATGAGGTCAGGCAGTTGAGCGATCGTGTGGACGCGCTGACAGAACACGTAGGCCGGCTCGAGCACAAAGTGTCGCAATTCCGGGACTACGTTACACGTGACATCGCGCAAATCCGGCTCGAGCTGCACGATTTGAGGGAACGGCCCGAACAGACGGACGAGCTCCGTCGCGAGATCAACGAGCTGACGGTGCGCGTCGACCGGCTCGAAAGGAATCAGTCCGACTGATCTGCCAACCCCCGCCCGCGTGCGAGTGCGAGTGCGCGTGCGCGTGCGCGTGCGGCCGTTAGACCAGACTCGTACCGGCACAGCTAGGCCCGAAGCATCGCATCCACCCGCTCCTCGAACGCCTGCGCGACAGCGTCGCCCGCGTCCTCCACCTGCCTCGAGCAGTCCACGAACGCGACAGGCACTCCGACACTGCGCGCATAACCCTCCATGCGCGCGACCTCCGCGCCCGCAGTCGACCCGCTGCACCCGCAAACGCCGATCACGACATATCCGATGCCGGCATCCGCCCCGGCATCGAGCAGGTTCAGCGCACGCTGCCACGATCTGCCGCACGCATCGCCACCAACGTACCCGACGACACCGTAGCATCCGGCCATCGCGTTCCTCAGCGCTTCGACATCGTCGAGGTCGCCGGTTACCACCTGGACGCCGGACCCGGCGAGCGCGCGCCCGACAGCCGAGTCCGGCGTGCGGCTCATCGCCCGCACTGAGAACCGTCCGCGCTCGCGGATCCGGCGCAGCACGCTGCCGCCGGAGCGGCCCGTGGCGCGGGTCACCAGCACGACCGGACGGATCGGGTCGATCTTCGACATGTCATCCTCCGGTGGACAGTCCGCTGGTGCCCGCGCTCGCGGACGCGCAGGTCAGTGCGAATGCGCGTTACCCGTGTGGTTCGCACACGTGGCGTTCGGGTTGAACTGCGCGAACATGCCGCGCGGGTTCTCGCGATAGAGCCACACGTGCAGGTCGTAATGCGGCTCGAACATGTGCGCTTCGTCCACGGCCGTGGCCGGGTCGTCGGCCATCAGGTCGTATGGGCGCCCCTGGAACGACGGGCGCTCGCCCTTGCCGGCCGCGTTCCACGCGTCGATGAACACCAGGTTCTCGACGGCGACGAGCTCCAGCGAGCCATCCGCCTGCGGCTCGTAGATCAGGATCGACGGCTCGAGGAAGTCGGTGTGCGTGCCGTTGCCGGTGACGCGCGGGTTCGGCGGCCCCGTGATGCCGAGCAGGTCCGGTCGCGCGAAGTGGATTCCCATCACGCCCTCTGCGGACGGCCGGCCCATCATCTCCGCCGTGTCGCACAGGTCCATCGGATCGCGCACGTAGCCTTCCGCGATCGCGACGTTGACGTCACGGAACCGTATGGTCGCAGCGCGCACCTCTTCGAGTGTCGGCTCCGGGGCGGACACCGGCGTCGGCTGTGCGTCGGAGACCGCGACCACCGGTGTCGCCTGCGCGGCGGACACCGCTGCCAGCGACGCGTCGCCCGTGGTATCGACCGGTGCGGAATCGGCCGCCGTGCACCCGGCCGTCACGGCCATCGTCGCGATCATCATCCAGCCGCGCGCGTGACGCCTCATGCTCCTGCGAATATCGATCATCATGGTTCCCGTCCGTTCTGATTGTGAGTTGAGATGCGGTTCAGCCGCACCTGACGGGAAGGATGTGCAGGCGGCGATTACAGGGCGCTGCGGGGCGATTACAGGGGGGACGACGCCCGGCCGGAAGGCGCCGGAAAAGGCTTCAGAGGGGTTCCGTCTGCTGGAGGCGGCGGTACAGGTCAGTCGTCTCGCGGGCTGGTGAGACGCCGAGCTGGTCCTCCAGCAGGACGGACAGGTTCTCGTACAGCCGGATTGCCTCGACGCGGAGGCCCGTCCGGGCGTGACACGTCATGAGGGCGCGGCACGCCGCCTCATCGAGCGGGTCGCTGCCGAGCAGCGCGCGGAACGCGTCCGCCGCTTCGTCGAACCGTCCTTCGGCGATGCGGCGCTCGCCGAGAAACCGCAGGCCCTCCTGCCGCAGGCGCTTCAGCTCATCCCTGACGCTCAGGTGCCAGTCGTCGACCAGCTCGCCCTCGAGGAAATCGCCGCGATACAGCTGGAGCGCGGAGACGAGGTCGCCGGCTGGCTCGGTGGCGTCGCCGCGCAGCGCGGCCTCGATGGCGTCGCGGAAGACCGTGACATCGAACTCGATCCGGAGCGCGGGGTCGAGCCGGTAACGGTCGCCTGCGATCACGACCCAGTCCGGGTGCGGGAGCGCCTTCCGCAGTCGGTGCAGCGTCACGTGGAAGCTGTTCTTGACCTGTGCCGCCGAGGAATCGGGCCAGAACTCGAGCCCGACCTGCTCGCGCGTGCGACCGTCGGGATGACAGAGCAGGAGGAGGAGCAGCTCGCGGGGCCGGCTCGAGCCGAACGCGTCGCCGTCGAGCGGCTGCCCGCCGACGAGCACCTCGAGCGGGCCGAGCGCGCGCACCTCGAGATCGGCCGGCGTCGCGTCCTGCGCGGGCGCCCGGATTCCTTCGTCGTCGGGCGACGTCCTGATGCTCGGCGCGTCTCCAGCGTCGCCGTCACTTCCCGCAACGAGCGCCATGAGCCGGGCGATCGGCATCGTCTCGCCGTCCGCATGCGCGGTGTGGTAACCGTCCGCACCGAGCTCCGCATCCAGGGCTGTCCGAAGCTGCTCGAGTTGCGACTGCTCGGGCGGCGTGGGTCTGATGCCGCTCCGGGCGCGCATGCGGTCGGTCGCGCCGAGCACGCGTGCGGCAGCCTGCATGCGGCCGCGACGCGCGAGCAGCAGCGCCGCGGGCTCGAGCGCCTGGATCAGTCCCCAGCGGTCATCGTTCGCCGCGTGGATCGGCAGGCTCTCGGTGAGGCAGGCATGCGCCGCGTCCAGCTCGTCCTGCACGATGAGCACGCGCGCCAGCGCGGCCAGCGGATGCGCGATGCTCGGATGTGAGCCCCAGCTGCGCGCGACGGCGATGGCCGCCTCGTACGACGACCGCGCGAGCGCCAGGTCGCCGTGCGCCATCGCCACGCTGCCGCGCCAGTAGCGGGCGAACGCGTACAGCAGCGCGCGCGGGAAATCGTCGCGCGGGAAGTGGACGGGATTGCCGAGCGCGGCCTCGGCCTCGTCGAACAGTTCGTACGCGGTATGCGCGTCGCCGCCCAGCCCGGCCGCAGTGGCGAGGCCGATGAGGGCGAAGGCCAGGTCGGTGTGGCTGTCGCTGCCGCGCAGCATCTGCACGCTGGTCATCAGCGGCGCCTGCACGCCGGAAGCTTCGCCTGTCCAGAGCGCCATGTAGCCGAGCGCGGTGAGCGCACGCGCGCGGACGAGCGGCGGCACATCGCCCGACCGATCCAGCGCGGATTGGATCGCGCGACGCGGCTCTTCGAAATGGCCGAGCGCGAAGTCGAACCAGAGCAGCGCCGCCGAAAGCCGGAGCGCGAGCGGCGTCCGGTCCGCATCCGCACCACACCATTCCAGTGCAGCGCGTACGTTGCCGTGCTCGTGCTCGAGTCGCGTCATCCACGGCGTGCCGCGCGTGCCGCCGAGTATGTGCGGCTCGGCCGTTTCCGCGAGCTCCACGAAGTACGTCGCGTGCCGCGCACGAAGTGCAGCCACGTCGTCAGCCACGCCCTCGCCGTCGAGCGTCGCCTGCCACGCATACTGCCGCACAGTCTCCAGCAGACCGAACCGCGCCTCGCCCTGCCACTCGCGCGCCGTCACGAGCGACTTGTCGATCAGGCCCGCGAGCAGGTCGATCACGTGCTCGCTCGCCAGCGATTCGTCACCCGCCACGCGCTCCGCTGCGTCGAGCGTGAAGCCGCCCGCGAACACGGCCAGACGGCCGAGCAGGCGACGCTCCTCCGCTGACAGCAGCTCGTAGCTCCAGCCGATCAGCGCACGCAGAGTGCGATGCCGCGCGAGCCTCTGCTCCGACCCCGTCGCGAGCAGGCTCAGCATGGAGTCCAGGCGGGCAGCGAGCTGCGCGGGCGGCAGCAGCTTGACGCGCGCCGCCGCCAGCTCGATCGCAAGCGGCAGACCGTCCAGCCGCCGGCAGATGTGTGCGACCGCCGCCGTGTTCGCGTCCGTGAGCTCGAAGCCGCGCATCGCGTCGCTCGCTCGCTGAACGAACAGCTGAACCGCGGGCGACTGTCGTGCCGATGCGTCGTCCTCGGGCAGCGCGAGCGGGGGCACCAGCCACGCCTTTTCGCCCGGGATCCCGAGCGCCTGTCGGCTGGTGGTGACGATGCGCAGCGCAGGGCAGCCGCGCAGCAGCGCGTCCGCGAGCGACGCGCTGGCGCCGAGCAGGTGCTCGCAGTTGTCCAGCACCAGGAGAACCGCGCTGGTCCCGATCAGCTCGATCAGGCAGTCGGCCGCGGGAACGCACGGCTGCTCCCGCACGCCGAGCGTCGCCGCCGCGTGACACGCGACCACGCCGGCGTCGGACAGAGGCGCCAGGTCGATCCAGGCCACACCGCCGCTGTGTCGCCGCCGCAGCTCGGCCGCCACAGCGCCCGCGAGCCGCGTCTTGCCGCTGCCCCCCGCGCCCACCAGCGAGACGAGGCGACTCACGCGCAGCAGCCGGCAGACCTCCGCCACGTCCGCGTCCCGCCCCACCAGCGGCGTGAGGTAGACGGGCACCTCCGCCGATTCGGGAAAGCCGATTCTGCGTGAGCGGGAAGGGGCGGGCATTCGGTTCCGGTCGGGAGCAGGTCAGGTGTGCAGCAGTGCAGAGAACATTGATCAGGGGACTGGCAGAACGTCAAGATCGGCGAGGAGGGCGTGCGGGTGGAGGCGCGGGGGCGGGAGAACGGTGCGGGGTTCGGTTTGGAGGCGGGGGTTACGGGTGGAGATGCGGTTGCGGGTAGAGATGCGGTTGCGGGTGGAGATGCGGGTGCGCGGGAGGCGCGGGGCGCGGGATGCGATTGCGGTTGCGGGTGAGGGTATGCGGGACGCTGGGGCGGGGGGCGCCTGGGGCGGGGGGCGCGGACAAGGGTGCGGCGAATCGACCATTTACTCCGGGTTGCGGCTGCACATGGAGCCTTCGGCGCGTATATGACGTCCAAAGCTCCACTGCTGTCCGGGACCGGAGAATCAATGGAAAGTTCGCCGCGCATGGCGCGGCGAATCATCCACCTGCTACGACTTACGCCGCGGATTGGTCGATTGGAGGCGCCGGCCCCCGCCCGCCACTTACACCACAATGAACCCACGCCCGCGTCGATGCCCCGCACGAGCCGCGTCCCGACCCCCGTCCGCGCCCGCGCCCCCGCCCCCAGCCCAACCCCCAGCCCGCGCCCGCGCCCCGGCCCCCATCCCAACCCCGGCCCCCAGCCCGAACCCCGCCCGAGCCCCGAGCCCCCGCCCGAGCGCGAGCCCCCGCCCGCAACCCGCGCCCGGGTACTACTCCTACACAGTGCAGCATCAGCTCCGCACCATCCGGCCGTCTCACAAGGGACAGCGCATGGCCCGCCTGTTGCCGTCATCTGGTCGAACTGAAGCGCATCCCAATACACCCGCAATGATTCCGGCGGCCTGTACTGCACCGGCCGCGAATGTAGATTGAAGTCATGAAATCACACCGCATTGCGGCCTCTCTGTTTGTCGTCACCCTCTCGCTCGCTGCCTGCGGCGACAATCTGTGGCAGGTGCCGTCCGGCTCCGAGATCGTGGCTGAAAACGACAATCAGACCGGCCTGGCCGGCGCGTCGCTGGCCGCGCCGCTGCGGATCCGTGTCGTCGACGAGGGTGGGAACGGCGTGCCGGGCGTCAGCGTGTCGTGGATCGCCCTCGGGGGCGGGCTGCTGGCGCCGGATGAGCGCACGGATGCCAACGGCTATGCGGAAGCGACGTGGGTGCTGCCGACCCGGGCAGGCACGGTGAGCGCGCGCGTGCAGGCGGGGACTCTGAGTCATTCCTTTTACGCGAAGACGCTGCCTGCAGCGCCGGTGAGCCTGGAGCTGGGTGTGGCCGCGCTCGATCTGGAGCGCGACGGCACAGCTCCCATCGCGGTCGATGCCGTCGATGAGCACGGCAACGAAGTCGGTGCGGAACTGCTGACGTGGTCGAGCTCCGATGAACGCATCGCATCGGTGTCCGACGACGGCATCGTCACCGCACACCGTCGTGGCGAGACGGTCATCACGGTCGCGGGCGGCGGCATGACGGCGGACGTGCAGGTCACGGTGCCCGGCGCTGCATGGAAGGAGATCGGGACAGGCGCGTTCTACACGTGCGGACTCACCGGCGATGGGCGCGCGTGGTGCTGGGGCGAGAACTTCGCGGGTCGGCTCGGCATCGCGTCCAGCGCACCGTACGTGTCGACGCCGCAGCCGGTCGCAGGCAACCACACGTTCGATCGCATCATTCCCGGAACCGCCAGCACGTGCGCGCTGACCGCGAACGGCGCCGCCTGGTGCTGGGGCACGAGCTTCTCGGGCGAGCTCGGTGTGTCCGCGAACGGCGCGCGCTTCGATACGCCCGTACGAGTCGCGGACGGGCTGACGTTCGACGACTTCGGGATGGGTTCCGCGTACGCGTGCGGCCTCACCGCCTTCGGCGAGCTGTACTGCTGGGGGGCGGCGCCGCATCTCACGGAGCCCACGCACGTCCCCTCGAGGGTGGATGCGGGGCCGTTCATAGACTTCGCCGCGGGTGAGTATCACGCGTGCGGCCTCGATGTGGAGGGATCCGTGTGGTGCTGGGGCGAGGGGATTCACGGGGAGCTCGGACATGGCGACATGCTCTCGTCGACGGTCCCCGTGAAGGTCAGTGGCGACCGGCAGTTCACATCCCTCGCCGCGGGCTGGCGACGGACGTGCGCGATCGACGTGCAGGAGCGAGCGGTCTGCTGGGGCGTCGGACTCTATCAGGAACACGTGCCCACACCGCGCGTCGTGAACGGAACCCGTGCATTCGTCGCACTCGCCATCGGCCCGTACTACACGTGCGGCCTCACTGCTGACGGCGCGGCGTACTGCTGGGGCTGGTCCGGATCGGGCGGCGTCGGCAGCGTCTTCGACACCCGCACCTGGCTGCTCCATCCGACGCGTGTCGATGCGGCCGAGGAGTTCACGTCGATCGCCGCGGACGGCATCGGTGACCATACCTGCGCCATCACCGTGCAGCGCGAAGCCTGGTGCTGGGGCAGCAACCAGTACGGCCAGATCGGCGATGCATCGCCGGGCGTCGACAGGCATACTCCGGTGCGCGTGCACGACCCGCCGGTCCAGCCCTGATAACTCTGGCGCTCGCCAGCTCACGGTGGTCAGGCCTCGCAAAGCCCTTGCGCTCGCCGCATCCGCGCGTGAAGAGTAGAGTCGCCCACCCGTCCCACCGACTCGTCTGAGGTCCCCATGCCTCGCTCAGTTCCGCGGTCCGCACGGGCGCTCACGGCAGGCGCATTCCTGGTTCTCGTCGCGAGTGCAGCGTGCGGCCGCACCGGCGCGGCTTCGACGGCGGACTCCGCCGGCCAGGATGACCGCCCGAACATCGTCCTGCTGGTCGCCGACGATCTCGGCTACGCTGACACGGGTGCGTATGGCAGCGACATACGCACGCCGAACATCGACAGGCTCGCGGCCGAGGGCATCCTGTTCACGAACTTCCACACGGCGCCGATGTGCGCGCCGACGCGGGCGATGCTGCTGACCGGCAACAACAATCACGTCGCAGGGATGGGGCAGCAGAGTCCGGGTCCGGCGCTCGCGGCGATCGCCGGCTACGAGGGCTATCTGTCGGATCGCGTCGCGCCGTTTCCGCGGCTGCTGCGTGCGGCCGGCTATCACACGTACAGCACGGGGAAGTGGCATCTGGGCGATACGCGCGAGCAGAGTCCGCTTGCGGCCGGCTTCGAGCGTTCGTACCAGCTCACGCACGGTGCAGCGAACCACTTCAACTCGATCGGCTTCTTCGAGGGCGGCTCGCTGTATCGGGAGGACGGTGAGGAGGTGGAGTATCCGGCGGGGACGTATACGACGGAGCTGTTCACGGACCGGCTGATCGGTTTCATCGAGTCGCAGATCGACGACGGCCGCCCGTTCTTCGCATTCGCCGCGTACACATCGCCGCACTGGCCGCTCCAGGTGCCCGACGAATGGCGTGACCGCTATCGCGGCCGGTACGACGAAGGTTATGACGTGCTCAGGGAGCGCAACTTCGAGCGGTTGAAGGCAAAGGGCATCGTGCCTGCGCACGCGGAGCTGCCGCCGCGCCATGACGCGATCGCGCCGTGGGAGTCACTCGACGCGGAGCAGCGTCGGATCGAGGCGCGGAAGATGGAGCTGTACGCAGCGATGGTGGAGAACCTCGACCATCATATCGGTCGATTGATCGAGCGACTGAAGCAGCGCGGTGTCTACGACAACACGCTGATCGTGTTCATGTCCGACAACGGCGCGGCGGGCTCGGAGGACTTCTATCACACCGGTCCGTTCGTCGACTACATCCAGTCGCATTACGACAACTCGTACGACAACATGGGCCGGCCGGACTCCTGGGTGTCCTACGGTGTGCCGTGGGCGCAGGCGGGATCGGCACCGTTCAGCCGCTACAAGACGTACACGCGCCAGGGCGGGATCGCGGCGCAGATGATCATCGCCGGTCCGCAGGTCGCGCAGCGCGGATCCATCAACCGTGCGTATGCGACGGTGATGGACCTCGCGCCGACGTTCCTGGAGCTCGCCGGCGCAACGTACCCGGACGACGGCTCCGTGCGTCCCATGGAGGGCGAGAGCATGGCGGCACTGCTCGCGGGCAATGCAGTGGCCGTCCATGACGCGGACTACGTCACCACGCTGTTCCACGCCGGCCGTGCGTACGTCCGGCGCGGTCCGTGGAAGCTCGCCACGCTCGACCCGCCGTTCGATGAGTCGGCGTTCGAGCTGTTCAACGTGGAGGCCGATCCCGGCGAGACGACGAACCTCGCGCCTGTGCATCCCGACATCCATCGCGAGCTGCTCGAGCTGTGGCGGACGGAGCGCACGCGGCTCGGGATCGTGCTGCCGTCGGAGATCCAGTAGACCGCTCGCCGCCCGATGAACGCCGCGACACGCTACATCGACGCGATGGCCGCCGGACTCCGGCCATTCCCGCCGGACATCACGTTGTAGCTCCCGTCGAACAGGGTCGTCGGATCATACTGCCGCTTGATCCGCGCGAGCCGCTCACCCGTCGCACCCGGATACGCCTCGGCAATACGCGCAGCACCCTCTGCACCCATGAACCCGACGTATGCACCCGGTTCGCCGTCCGCCAGGTCCGCCGCAGCGGCCGCGGCCCACGCCGCGAACTCCGCATGCTGCTCCGGCCGCTCGAACATCGCCCCAGTCGTCGCGATGAAGTGACGATCGCGGTGCGCATATGCCGTCGCGTCGGACGGCACGCGTGCGACGGCACCGCCGAGCGGACGGAACTGCGCCATGCGCATGGGCGCACTCCCCGTGCGCAGGCGCTCGAACAGGCGCGCGGCCGCGTCGACATCGAGCGATTCGATGTAGCCCGTGTGCAATGTGACCGCAGCGGGATGCGGCGCATCCGCATGGCCGTCATAGATCTCCGGATACCGCATCGGCCGCACGGCGTCGAGCAGCGGCGTCGCCAGTGCGCGGAACGGTGCGACGACGCGCTCGCCCTCGGCGATGTCGCCCGCATACACGAGCGTCACCATCATGATCAGGCTGCCGTGCGCTTCGGTGGGAATGAACGGCATGGGCGGCGCAGGCATCACGCCGACGATCAGCGACAGCTCGTCCGGCGCCGTATACGCCTGCTCGAGCAGAGTGACCAGCGACTCCGGCGTCGCCGGCAGCATCAGCATGCCGCCGAGCACGCGGTCGACCGGCTCCAGTCGATACTCCAGCTGCGTCACCACCCCGAAGCCGCCGCCGCCGCCGCGTATCGCCCAGTACAGGTCCTCATGCGACTCCGCGTCCGCACGCACGATGCGACCGTCCGCCGTCACGACTTCGGCACCGAGCAGGTGATCGATCGTCATGCCGTTCCTGCGATGCAGGAATCCGATGCCGCCCGCGAGCGTGATGCCGCTGATCCCGACCGATGGCGCATCTCCGAACCCCGTCGCCAGGCCGTGCGCATTCGTCGCTTCTGTATACTCGCCCGCCGACAATCCCGCACCGGCGCGCGCGATACGTCGCTCGACATCGATGTCGAGATCGCGCAGCGAACGCATGTCGAGGACGATACCGCCATCACGCACGCCGTGGCTGGCAAAGCTGTGCCCGCCGTTCCGCACGGACAGGCCGCTGTCGGTGTCGCGCGCGATCGTCACGACCCGCGCGACGTCGCCCGCGTCCGCCGGTCGCACGATCACGTCCGGCCGACGATCGACACTCGTGAAATAGACTGCACGACCGGCGTCGTATCCCGCATCGCCAGCCACCAGCACCTCGCCCGCGACGGCACGCCGCAGCTCGGCCAGCACGCCATCGTCCATCGACTTCTCAACTGCTTCCATCACTCGCCTCCACCCGTTCGTTCGGTTCCCGTTTCCTCGCGCTGACGTTCCCTGAACGCGCGCGCCTTCACCACATTCCCGCAGTCACGACTGTCACACCACCGGCGCGGCCGGCCGGGGCCCGTGTCCACGAACAGCCAGCCGCAGCCCGGCCCGCCGCACTGGTCGAGCCGGTCGGCCAGTTCCGGCGTCGTGAGCAGTGACACCGCTGAACGCAGAGGCGGCCACAACAGACCTTCCAGATCCGCCTCCTCGCCCAGCCACACGACCTCCAGCCCCAACTCACCCGGTGCCACCACCTCACGTCGGCGCAGGCGCGCCAGCTCCGCATTCAACAACTCCAGGTCGTCCGCCCGCGGCGCCCAGCCCAGCGCACTCGCACGGAACAGCCGGTACAGCACCGCGCGCATTGTGCGCGCACGCCGGATGACGGAGCGGGCTCGCTTCGGCCGCTTCCGCGACGCCCGCTCGAGCGACGCCGCCACGCCATCGCTCACCACGTCCTGAAGCCGCGACCACTGAATCAGGTCCGCGTACTCCAGCAGCCGTTCACCGTTCGGCAGGTCCTGCCACCCGTCGCGATCCTGCGGATGCGGGATCCAGCCCGGCACCGTGTTCACGAAGTCGAGCGCCAGCCACCCGCCGTTGAACCGCCGGAACGGCGGGCCGATGTCGACCCGCGGCCGCGGATCTGCCGGCAGCTCCAGACGCAGAGTACGCGGCGGCCGCGGCGGCGGTTTCCTGTCATTCACGAGCATCGTGGCCATAATGCCGTTGGTTCCATCCATTGCGTGCGTAACCAATATTTCAATAGTATAGGTTATGGTACGCAGGGCGACAACCTGCGGTGGCGCGCCACTCGCGGTGTTCCGGGCGACGCTGGTCCTGCGGGTCGGCCCGTCAGTCCGACTTACCTGCAGCCACCCAGGCCCGTGCACGCGTGCGTGCGCGCGCCCGACTATGGATATGACGAACGGAGCGGCCCGAATTGGACATCGTGGTGGTGGGTGGTGTGGGCGGTATAACGGTGAGGACGGTGGCGGTGGTCGGTGGCGGTGATCGTTGTGGAGGTGCGGCGGTAGTGGGGAGTGGCGGTGTTGGCGGCGGTAGCGGTAGTGGCGGTGGTGGCGTCAGCGGCGGTAGCGGCGGCAGCGGCGGCAGTAGTGGTTGCGAATCGTCCATTTCGCGACGTTGGTCGCCAGATCTGGATGGTTGAGGGCGCCATGCGCCTACAATCGTCCGGAGGCCGAGCCGCGCGGATGATCGCTGGAAGGTTGAGCGCACCACGACCACCCAATCGTCCATCCACGCGACCGATGCGCAGTAAATGGACGATTGGCGCCCCGGCGCCGCGCCGGAGATTGGCCGGCCCCGGCGCCGCGCGGGAGATTGCCGCCCTGGCGCCGCGCGAGAGATTGAGCGCCCTGGCGCCCCGCGGGAAGATTGGCGCCTCGGCGCCGTGCGGGATCATCGGCCGGCCCTGGCGCCAGCAGGGCGGAGACGGGCGACCTGACGCCAGCATGG
>DATHUY010000091.1 GCA_035461765.1 Longimicrobiales bacterium | reverse complement strand
GGCAACGGCGGTCGGCAAGGAGAGCCGGAAGGCGGACCAGAGGTAGACTGCAGTGCCCAGAAGAGAAGACCTCCACTCCATTCTCATCATTGGTTCGGGCCCCATCGTCATCGGCCAGGGTTGCGAGTTCGATTACTCCGGCACCCAGGCCGTTCGTGCGTTGAAGGAAGAGGGCTACCGGGTCATCCTGGTCAACAGCAATCCTGCGACGATCATGACGGACCCGGATCTCGCGGATGCCACGTACATCGAGCCGATCACGCCCGAGTGGGTCGAACGGATCATCGAAAAGGAGCGGCCGGACGCACTGCTCCCGACGATGGGCGGTCAGACCGCGCTGAACGTGGCGCTCGAGCTCTATGACAGCGGTGTCCTCGAGAAGCACGGCGTCGAGCTGATCGGCGCCGATGCGCGCGCCATCCGCATGGCGGAGGACCGTGAAGAGTTCAGCGACGCGATGGGGCGCCTCGGGCTGGCCGTCGGGCACGGCGGATTCGCGCGCTCCTTCGACGACGCCGTGAAGATCGTGGAGGACATTGGTTATCCCGCGATCATCCGGCCGTCGTTCACACTGGGCGGCAGTGGTGGCGGCATTGCGTACAATGCGGACGAGTTCGAGGCGGCGGTGCGCCGCGGTATCGACCTGTCGCCGATCGACGAGGTGCTGATCGACCGCAGCGTCATCGGCTGGAAGGAGTTCGAGCTCGAGGTCGTGCGGGATGGCGCGGACAACGTGATCATCATCTGCTCGATCGAGAACATCGATCCGATGGGCGTCCACACGGGTGACTCCGTCACGGTGGCCCCGATCCAGACGCTGAGCGATGTCGAGTACCAGCGCATGCGCGACGCGGCGATTGCGATCATCCGCGAGATCGGTGTCGAGGCCGGCGGCTGCAACATCCAGTTCGCGCTCAACCCGGACACGGGGGAGATGCTTGTCGTCGAGATGAATCCGCGCGTGTCGCGATCGTCGGCGCTCGCATCGAAGGCGACCGGCTTCCCGATCGCGCGTGTCGGCGCCAAGCTGGCTGTCGGTTACCTCCTCGACGAGCTGCCGAACGACATCACGAAGACGACGCCTGCGTCGTTCGAGCCTGTGCTCGACTACGTGGTCGTGAAGTTCCCGCGCTTCGCGTTCGAGAAGTTTCCGACGGCGGATCCGACGCTGGGCGTGCAGATGAAGGCCGTGGGCGAGGTGATGGCGATCGGGCGCACGTTCCGGCAGGCGTGGCAGAAGGGTCTGCGCGGCCTGGAGAATGGCCGCGACGGCTGGGATGCGGGTGCGCGACCGAAGGATGATGGACTGGCGGATGACACGGTGGAAACGCTGCGTGCCGCGCTCCGCCGTCCGACCGCGGACCGCGTCTACCAGCTGCGCCGCGCCTTCGCGGCAGGTATGGAAGTCGACGAGATCCACGAGCTTACGAACATCGACCCGTGGTTCCTGGCGCAGCTGGCCTCCATGCACGAAGCCGAGCAATGGTTCACGCAGCTCGATACGGTCGACGTCGGTGCCATGCGCCGCATGAAACGCATGGGATTCGGCGATCGCCAGCTCGCACGCATGCGCGGCATCGGTGAGACGGCGCTGCGCGAGCAGCGCCATGCGCTCGGTGTGCGCCCCACGTACCACATGGTCGACACGTGCGCCGGGGAGTTCCCGGCCGCCACCCCGTACCTGTACTCGTCCTACGAGCAGGAGACGGAGGCGCCGCCGAGCGATCGTCGCAAGATCGTCATTCTCGGCAGCGGTCCCAATCGCATCGGGCAGGGCATCGAGTTCGACTACTGCTGCGTGCAGGCCGCTCTCTCGCTGCGCGATGACGGCTTCGAGACGATCATGGTCAACTCGAATCCGGAGACGGTATCGACCGACTTCGACATCTCGGACAAGCTGTACTTCGAGCCGCTCACGCTCGAGGATGTACTCGAGATCGTCGAGCGCGAGAAGCCCATCGGCGTGATCGTCCAGCTCGGCGGCCAGACACCGCTCAAGCTCGCCAAGCCCCTCGAGGCTCTCGGCGTTCCCATCCTCGGTACGGCCGTCGATGAGATCGATCGCGCCGAGGACCGCGACCGCTTTGCGGCGCTGTGCCGCGAGATCGGCGCGAGCGTCCCGCCGAACGGCATCGCGACCAGCGTCGAGCAGGCCATCAGCGTCGCGAATGGGGTCGGCTACCCGGTGCTCGTGCGTCCGTCCTACGTGCTGGGCGGCCGCGCGATGGAGATCGTCTACGATGAGCCGTCGCTGCTGGACTACTTCGAGCGGGCCGTGCGTGCGTCACCGGACCACCCCGTTCTCATCGACCGCTTTCTCGAAGACGCCTTCGAGGCCGACGTCGACTGCCTGTCGGATGGCACCGATGTCGTCATTGCCGGTGTCATGCAGCACATCGAGGATGCAGGGGTGCACTCGGGCGACTCCGCGTGCGTGCTGCCACCGTACATGCTGCGCGACGACGAGGTCGAGGAGATGCGTCGTCTCACGCGCCAGTTCGCGCGTGCGCTCGGCGTGGTAGGGCTCATGAATGTGCAGTACGCGATCCGCGACGGCGTCGTCTACGTGCTCGAGGTCAATCCGCGGGCGTCACGCACCGTACCGTTCGTCTCCAAGGCGACGGGCGTTCCGTTCGCCCGCCTCGCGGCCAGCATCATGGCCGGCAGGCGTATCGCGGACATGGATCTGCCGGAGGAGCCGCCAGTGGCGGGTATCGCCGTGAAGGAGGCGGTGCTGCCGTTCAACAAGTTCGATGTCGACATCATACTCGGTCCGGAGATGCGCTCGACGGGCGAGGTGATGGGCTTCGACGAGTCGTTCGGGATGGCGTTCGCGAAAGCAGCCCTGTCGGCCGGCGGGCCCGTACCGACCAGTGGTACGGTCTGCGTGACGGTGAACGACAGCGACAAGGCGTCGGTTACGCCGATCGTGCGGCGGTTCCACGACCTGGGCTTCCGCATCGTCGCGACGGGAGGCACATACCGTTACCTGCGTGCGCGGGGGATCCCAGCCGAGCATCTGTTCAAGGTAGGCGAAGGCCGGCCCCACATCGTCGACCAGATGATCAGCGGCGGCATCCAGCTGCTGGTGAATACGCCGCTCGGCAAGAAGAGCCAGTTCGACGATTACGCGATGCGCCGGATGGCCATCACCCGCAAGATCCCGTATTGCACCACACTCTCGGCGGCCTCGGCGGCATGCGACGCGGCTATCGCGCTGCGCTCGCGTACGCGCGAGGTCCGCTCGCTCCAGGACCGGTTCGCGACGACCACCGCAGCCGTAACGGCATGATGGACCTGCGCCCGGCCTGGCCGGGCGCGGCGACGGTTCAGGGCGCGCGCCGCAGATCGCGCAGGCGGCGGCGCACTCCCTCTGCGATGCCGCGCCGCTCGAGGTCGCGCCACATCAGCTCGATCGTCTCCAGGTCGACGAGGCCGGGCGGCGATCCGTCGGCGGGACCGGCGAGACCGTGGGATGCGCGGAAGGCGTTGACCGCCCTGACCAGCTCCTCCGTGTAGAACGGCGCGGACAGCTCGAGCCGTACCTCAGATGCTTCCCGCCGGAAATGGCCGAGGGCGTGCAGCATCACCTTCAGCTGAACGACATCGGGACCGTGGAACTGCTGCAATGTGCGGTAGCCGAGCTTCCCCGTTACGGAATTGTAGACGCGGCGCAACTCGCGGACCGGATCTTCGCTTTCACAGATATCGATCTCCGTGGTGATGCCGTCCGGGCCTACCCGCCCGACCGCCCCCGGATCAGCCACCACCAGTGCAGCCGACTGAAGTGCACCCTTGCGCCGGTCGCCGCCCGCGACGTCACCGGCCGAGAGAGCGTCGATCAGGCGTTCGGCTAGGGGCATCCCGGTGGCTGCCGTCTTCTCGAATGAGCGAGACACGGCCTCCAACACGTCGCCGCCCACCAGAACGTTCCCCTGCGTCACATACCCGCGCCCCGACCGCTGGCCAGCCCATGCGATCGCCGACCTGCCCGTGTGCTGCGCGGAGCGACCGCCGGCCGCGATGATCCCGATCTGCCGATGGTCGCGTCCGGCGTCCTGAAGGAGCGCCCGCTCGAGTGCGTCCGCCGGAGCCATCCCCGTGGCCAGCAGATCGAGCAGCTCGGCACCGTACTCGATCCGGATCAGCGCCTGGGTCGCGACCGCACCCACACCCACCCGCACGTGCGGCACGATGTTGCCCACGCACGGTACGCGCGATGTCACCGCGACACCGATCTCTCCCGTCTCCGCATCCACGGCTGCAATGCTGAACGTGCCCGCGTAGATCTCGCCGGGCCGCACCTGCGGCTGCTGTGCGCCCGTGGCGACGGGAGACCGGAGGAGCAGTGCGGCCAGCGTCAGCAGGATACGGCCGACAGCCCGTCCGCGGCCGGGCGGGCGCCACCGTACACGAATATCTCCCGTCGTGCCGCATGTGCCGAGCGGCACGCCAGGGACGAGGGGATGGGGTCCTGTCATCGTCGTCTGGAGCGAGGAGTGAATGCCGCGGCGTCCGTTCCGGAGCCGATGTCACTGTAGACGCCGCCCATCGTCAGCCGTTAGGTGGGCTGTCGCCAGGAGGGACGTTGCAGCGCGTGGGCAAAAGCACTACCGTCCGCCTCCGGAAGCCCGCTCACTGACGCTCCCTGCCCATCGAAGGAGGGTGAATGACTGCGTCGCCCCGATGCACTCGCGCCGCCGTGTGGACCCTGGTGGTTGCCGGCGTCCTCTGTCACACGCGGCTGGCGGCCCAGGGCGTCCCCGAAGCCCCGACGCGTCCCGAGGGAGAGGGCAGCGGCCCGTACCGCAGGCTCGTCATCATGGGTGCCAACATCATCGATGGAACGGGCGCGCCCATGCGCGGCCCCGTGGACATCGTGATCGAGGGCAACCGGATAAGGGAGATCCGTGGTGCGGGTGCGCCGGGCGTCGTGCGCGAGCGCACGCCGCCGGCCGACGCAGATCACGTGATCGCTGCGCAGGGAATGTACGTGCTGCCCGGATTCGTCGACCTGCATGCGCATACGGGCGGCGGGCAGCAGGGGACGCCCGCCGAGTACGTGTACAAACTGTGGCTGGCGCATGGTGTCACGACGGTTCGTGATCCGGGCAGCGGCAACGGGGTGGACTGGACTCTCCGGTCGCGCGAGCGCAGTGCGCGCAACGAGATCACGGCGCCGCGCGTGTACGTATATGTGCGTCCCGGCAGTGGCTGGGATGGCGGCGCGATCGACTCGCCGGAGCAGGCGCGCGCGTATGTGCGCTGGGCCAAGCAGCGCGGCGTGGACGGTTTCAAGCTGGGCTCGCACGATCCCGACATCATGGCGGCGCTTCTCGACGAGGCGAAGAAGAACGCGCTGGGTACCCAGGCACACCTGGCGCAGACCGGTGTCGCGCGCATGAACGTGCTCGACGCGGCGCGTCTCGGGCTCGGCTCCATGGAGCACTGGTACGGCCTGCCGGAATCGCTCTTCGCCGATCGCACGATCCAGGACTACCCCTCCGACTACAACTACAGCGACGAATACCACCGCTTTGCACATGCCGGCCGGCTGTGGAAGCAGGCGGCGGCGCCGGGCAGCGACAAGTGGAACAGCGTGATGGACGAGCTGCTCGGTCTGGGGTTTGTGCTCGATCCCACGCTGACGATCTACGAAGCGAACCGCGACGTGATGCGCGCGCGGAACGCGGAGTGGCACGAGCGGTACACGCTGCCGTCGCTGTGGGAGTTCTATCAGCCGAGCCGCACGTCGCACGGGTCGTACTGGTTCGACTGGACCACACAGGACGAGATCGAGTGGAAGAACAACTTCCGCATCTGGATGCAGTTCCTGAACGAGTACAAGAACCGCGGCGGGCGCGTGTGCACCGGCTCGGACTCGGGGTTCATCTACAAGCTGTACGGCTTCGATTACATCCGTGAGCTGGAGCTGCTGCAGGAGGCGGGCTTCCATCCGCTCGAGGTCATCCGCTCCGCCACCCTGTGCGGTGCGGAAACGCTGACGGAGCCGAAGGGTACGCGGCCCGACTTCGGTATCCTCCGCGAGGGCAGTCTGGCCGACCTGGTGATCGTACCCGAGAACCCGCTGCACAATCTCAAGGTTCTCTACGGCACGGGCACGCTGCGCCTGGACGATACAGGCGCGGTCGTGCGGGTGGGCGGCGTGAAGTACACGATCAAGGACGGCATTGTGTACGACGCGCAGCAGCTGCTGGCGGATGTCGCACGCATCGTCGAAGAGGCGAAGCGACGAGGCACGCCTGCCACGGAGGGAGGCGTGTGACCGGAAGCGGCGCGCCGCAGCCGACCGCGCTCATCCTGCACGGCGACTGCGGCCTGCATGACACGGGCTGGGGCCATCCTGAGCACCAGGGACGGCTGCCGGGCATCGTCCACGCAATCTACAAGCAGACTCCCGCGCTGCTGGACCACGTGCTCCAGCACGAAGCGCGTCCGGCAGACGACACACAGCTGTTGCGGGTGCACACGCCGGAACACATTGAGCTGATCCGGACCACTGCCGCTCGGGCGGAGCAGAGCGGGCAGATCATCAGGGTCGATGCGGACACGGCACTGTCCGGTGCGTCGGCCGACGCGGCGGCCGCGGCGGCCGGGTGCGCGATCGATGCCGTCCGCCTCGTGATGACGGGGCGCGCGCTCACGGCCATGGCGCTGTGCCGTCCGCCCGGGCACCACGCAACGCCCGACCGCGCCATGGGCTTCTGCCTCTTCAACAACGCCGCCGTAGCCGCGCGGGCCGCCCAGGCAGAGCACGGCGTGGAGCGTGTGTTGATCATCGACTGGGACGTGCATCATGGTAACGGCACCCAGGACGCATTCTTCGACGATCCCCGCGTATTCTATCTGTCGCTCCACATCGAGGCGCATTATCCGGGCACGGGCGCGGCCGACGAGACCGGTGTCGGTGCCGGCGCGGGGACCACACTGAACGTTCCGCTGCCGGCCGGAATGCCGGCGGCGGATTACCGGCGTGCGTTCAGCGCCGCGGTGCGTGAGGCGTTCGAGGCGGCCCGTCCGCAGCTCGTCATCATCTCCGCGGGCTATGACTGCCTGGCCGGCGATCCGCTCGGTGGGCTGCTGCTCGAGCCGGCCGACATCCATGCCATGACACGGGAGGTCATGGAGCATGCGCAGGTCTCAGCGGCCGGCCGTATCGCGGCGCTGCTCGAAGGCGGCTATGTGCCGAAGCGTGCGGGCGCAGGGGTCGTTGCGACGCTCCGCGCCCTGGCCGGCCTGGAGCTCTGAGGCGGGTCCTTCTCACAGCCTCGCCCGCGTCCTACATTGCCACGGAACACACAAGGAGCGTACACGTGGGGATGTTCAAGGGATCACGGGAGTTCACGCGCGTCCGCGCGGATATCGATGCCATCCAGACAGCCATCCGCGCTGCAGGGCTCGACGGCTGGCTCCTGTACGACCTGCACGCGCGCAACGACGTAGCGGCACAGCTCATCGGCCTCGGTGATCTGTCGCGCCGCTTCTTCGTGCTGATCCCCGCGGAAGGGACACCCGCCGCCATCATCCACGGCATCGAGCAGGCGCCGTGGGAGAAGTGGCCGTGGGAGCGGCGCATGTACGTGGGCTGGGAGGAACTCGGAGCAGCGCTGCGCGACACACTGCACGGCCGCGGCCGCATCGCGATGGAATACTCACCGGACGCAGCGGTACCCGCGATCGATCTGGTGTCGGGCGGCATCATCGAGCTGGTACGCTCCACGGGCGTGGAGGTGGTCTCGTCGGGTGACCTCGTGACGCGCTTCTACTCGTGCTGGACTCCGGAACAGCTGCGGTCGCACTACAGGGCGTCCGCGGCGCTTGCGCAGATTGCCGAGGCGACGTTCACCCGGCTGGCACAGGCCGTCGCCGGCGGTGAGCGCGTCAACGAGGTGGAGATGCGCGAGTGGGTGCTGGCAGACATGGCCGCACATGGCGTCGCCGTGGGCGGAGATGCCATCGCCGCCACGGGGCTGAGTGCTGCTGATCCGCACTATTCACCGGAGAACGGCGGCGCCGTTTTCAAGCAGGGCGATGTGGTGCTGCTGGACCTGTGGAGCAAGCAGTCGGAGGAGATGGTTTACGCCGACCAGACGTGGATGGCCTATCTCGGTCCGCATGTGCCGGACCGTGCCGCGCAACTCTTCGGCATCATCCGCGACGCGCGCGATGCCGCAGTCGACTTCCTGCAGAAGACGTGGCAGGAAGGGCGGCCCATCGAAGGCCGCGAGGTGGACGACATCGCCCGCCGGGTCGTGAACGACGCCGGTCACGGCGCACATTTCATTCATCGCACCGGCCACTCCATCGACCGTGCCACGCACGGCATGGGCCCCAACATCGACAACCTCGAGACGAAGGAAACGCGGCGGCTGATGCCGGGCGTCGGGTTCTCGATCGAGCCCGGGATCTACATCCCCGGCGAGATCGGCCTCCGCACGGAGATCAACGTTTACGTTTCGGAGGACGGACCGGAGGTCACCACGCCCGATCCGCAGCACGAGATGCAGGCGCTGCTCGCGCGATGAGTGAAGACGCGGACCGCGAGGAGCGCCGAAGCTCGCCGCGGCTCACCGCGCACCAGGCCATCTACCTCTTCGGTGTAGCGCGCGCGAAGACGTGGCGCGGCGGCCGCGTCGCGCAGGTGGCAGGCGAGGATGTGCTGCGCGTACGCTATCGCGACCTCGACGCTCTCGTCCGGCCGGTGCCGTACGAGGTCCCGCCCATGGACGAGGCGCGAGTGCAGGCGCATCAGAAGGTTGTCGAAGCCGCCATGCGGCGCGGCACCGTATTGCCCGCCCCGTTCGGCATCGTGTTCCGTGGACGGCGCCAGCTGATCCATCTCCTTCAGGACCAGTATCTCGTGCTCGACGAAGGGCTCTCGTTCATGGAGGGTCACTGGGAGCTGCGGCTGCACATGGCGCCCGCTGCCGGCGGCGAGGACATCGATCTGGAGCTCAGCGATCTCGCGATGCAGCTGTATTCCGAGCTCCGCCGCCATGCCCGGGCCGCCGTCCCGTTCGCGGCCGAGGGCCGCCGCCTGCTCAGTGCCGCATTCCTCGTCGAGCGTTCCGCCTGGATCGATTTCGTCGATCGCGCCGAGGACCTGGGCGCCGCGCACGACGAGATCACGTTCGACGTCACGGGCCCCTGGCCGCCGTACGATTTCGTCCGCATCACCGTCTGAAGCGCGCATGCTGGTCGAAGTCGCGCTGCCGGTCCCGCTGCCGCGCACGTTCACTTATCGCATCGAGACCCGTGTGCCGGACGGCACGCGGGTGCGCGTTCCGTTTTCCGGCCGGAAGCTGGTCGGCTGGGTGGTCGGAGACGCCGCGCCTGCACGTGAGCTGAAACGCGTCCGCGATGTGGAGCGTGTGCTCGATGATGAGCCGAGCGTGCCGACGGATGTGCTGCGGCTGTGCCGGTGGATCGCCGACTACTACATCACCCCGCTCGGCATCGTGCTGCGCGGTGCGCTGCCGGCCGTCCTCTCCGACACCGGCCGCTCCGACCCACCCGTAAAGACCCGCCGCGTGCTGCGGATCGCACGCGAGCTGCCCACGCTCACGATGCGCGACGAAGTGTTCGGTCGGGCGCACCGGCAGCGTGAATGCTACGAAGTTCTCGAATCAATGGGCGGAAGCGCCGACGCCGCTCACCTCGGCGACTCACTCGGCTTCTCCGCGGCCGTCCTGCGGGCGCTTGTCGAGAAGGGCGTCGTCGAGATGACGGACGAACGCACGGAACGCGATCCGTTTGCCGACATCGAGCCCGGCGAGCCGGCCCGCCATACGCACACCGCCGCACAGACAGCAGCCCTGGCCGCACTCTTCGACGCGGCGCGTCCCGGTGCTCAGGAGAGTCTTCCGTTCCTGCTGTACGGCGTGACCGGCTCCGGCAAGACGCTGGTGTACATCGAGCTGCTGCGCGAAGTGGTCGCCCGGCAGGGCAGGGGAGCGATCGTTCTGGTGCCCGAGATCGCTCTCACACCACAGACGGTCGCGCGCTTCCGCGCCGAGTTCGGTGACGTCGTCGCGGTGCTGCACTCGGCGTTGTCCGACGGCGAACGCTATGATGCGTGGCGCGCGCTGCGTGAGGGGCGGCGCCGCATCGCGATCGGCGCCCGCTCGGCCATCTTTGCGCCCGTGCGCGACCTCGGCGCGATCATCGTCGATGAGGAGCACGAAGCCAGCTACAAGCAATCCGAGGCTCCGCGTTATCACGCACGCGAGGTCGCCGTCGTTCGAGCGGGTGCCGCGCGCGCGGTGTGCGTGCTCGGCAGTGCGACTCCTGCACTCGAGAGCTGGCACAACGCACAGCGCGGGAAATTCCACATGCTGCGTCTGCCGGAGCGCGTCGAGGGACGGCCGCTCCCGCCCGTCCAGCTGGTCGATCTGCGCGCGGAGCGAAAGGCCGAAGCAGCGGCCCCGGTGCCGCGGGGTCGGCCGCTCGTCATTGCCGATCCGCTCGTCGATGCGCTGAACGACCGTCTGCTGAAGCGCGAACAGAGCATTCTGCTGCTGAACCGGCGCGGCTACGCGACGTTCGTGCAGTGCCGCGCGTGCGGCCACGTGTGGCACTGTGAACAGTGCAATGTATCGCTGACGTTCCACCGGGGTCGCAGGCGACTCGTGTGTCACTACTGCCTTCATGAGGAAGCGCCGCCGGCGATGTGCAGTGAGTGCCGCTCGGAGGACCTGGCGTTCCGTGGCATCGGCACCGAGCAGGTGGAGCGCGAGGTCGCCGAGCTGTTCCCGCGCGCCCGCCTGGCCCGCATGGACGTGGACACCACTTCGGCGAAGTGGTCGCATCACGACATCCTGGAGCGAGTGCGCACCGGCGAGGTGGACATCCTGCTCGGCACGCAGATGATCGCGAAGGGGCTCGACTTTCCGAACGTCACGCTCGTCGGTGTGGTGAATGCCGACGTCGCGATGAACCTGCCGGATTTCCGCGCGAGCGAGCGCACGTTCCAGCTGCTGACCCAGGTTGCCGGCAGGGCGGGCAGGGGACCACGCGGCGGCATGGTGCTGATCCAGACGGCTCTGCCGCAGCACTACGCCATTCAGTCAGCACTCGCGCATGACTTCGACAGCTTTGCAGTGCGCGAGCTCGCCGAACGCGCGGACCCGGAGTACCCGCCGCATACGCGACTGGTCAACATCGTCGTCAGCGGTACCGATGAACGCGCGGTACAGGACGCAACCGATCAGCTGGCCGATGCCGTGCTCGAGCTGCTCGGGCGCCACAATGCCGGCGACCGCGTCGTCCTCACCGGCCCCGCACCCTGCCCGATCGACCGTATCCGCGGCCGCTGGCGCTGGCATTTCCTTCTGCGCAGCCGATCGGCGTCCATTCTGGGCGCAACCTGCCGCCGTATCCAGTCCGATCACGAGGTGAAGGCCGGGCGCGCGGAGCTGCGCATGATCATTGATCGCGATCCGGTGAGTCTGCTCTGACCGGTACCCGCCTCACGTGCCACAACGCCCCGCGGCCACCCTCATTGTCAAAAGCCTTCGCTCTGCTTATCGTGGATGGAGTATGGGACCCGGCACCCGCCCGGTCTCCACGCAGCCCAGAGGAGGGACTCTTCACTGCTTCCGGTTGCCTGGCGCTGAATGCGTCTTTCGAGCCGCTGACCATCCTTCCGGTGAAGCGTGCGCTGCGGCTCGTGATCGATCGAAAAGCGGAAATCCTGGAGGTGGACGAATCCAGGGTCTTCCGATCTGCGAGGCGTGATCTGCCGTGTCCTCTCGTGATCCGCCTCGTCCGCTACGTGCACGTCCCCCGCAAGTTCCGTCGTCAGGTCACCAACACATTCCTCTTCGCTCGCGACGGATACCGCTGTATGTACTGCCTGCGGCATCGCTCCGAGCTGCGCGGCCGCGCGTTCCTCACACGCGACCACGTCATACCGATCTCGCGCGGCGGTCTCAATGTGTGGACGAACGTCGTGGCGGCGTGCTCGCCGTGCAACAACCGCAAGGGGAGCCGGCTGCCGGATGAGGTGGGCATGCATCCCGCACACGAGCCGCACGAGCCGAACTATGTGGAGCTGGTATGGGCGGTGCGACGCATCACGCCCGTGCAGGCAAAGTACATCCGCATGTTCTACGGCGCCGACGTGCTGCGCGCCCTCCAGCACGCCGAGCCCATCACGGCCTGATACCAGGGCACACGTACCACCGCCGCCTCCGACAGTGAGCGCGCGGCGCGCCCGCCTACATCGGGACGTCCGGCAGTCCTCCCAACTGCACGATCAGATACGCCGCGGCGACGAATGCCAGCGCGATGCTCAGCGGGATGAGGATCGCTGCCGCTGCGCGCCCCGTCGTCGTACCGTGCGCTTCGCGCACACCCACGATCGCCACCACCACCATCCATATGAAGCCAGCGATCGCACCTGCCACCGGCACGATTCCGAGGATCTGCGGCGAGTATGCGAACGCGAACGTGCGTGCGGTCACGCCGAAGCCGCCGGTCACACCGAACAGCTTCAGCATCAGGTGCACGACGCCCGCGGAGAGGAAGAGCGAAAGCAGCAGATAGATGGGCGAGATGAGGAAGTCGACGAGCGGCCCCCAGGCGGCGAGCGCGTTGCCCGCTTCCACCACGTCGTCTCCGCTGCCGCCCCGCAGCATGCTCCAGAACAGCTGCACGCCGGCCACCGGAATCCCGATGGACAGATAGTAGAGCACGGCGGCTCCGAGCGAGCCGCTGGGCGGGAGCGCCGCGAAGAAGCGGCGCGGCGCCAGGGACGCCCCGCTCCACGTCCGGCCCCACGCCTCGAAGACCGAGTCATCAGGGCGCGGCGGCCACGGGAACGCAGTACTGCCGGGATCCGCGCCGTCCGGCGGCGTCGGGGTATCCGTCTCGAAGGTGTCGTTTTCGGGCACGTGGCGGTCCGGAGGTGTGGAGTGGAACCCGGTCACTGCGGCGGTGTGTGAAGCCAGTCGTGCACCTTGGCGACCAGTCGCCGGATGTCGACCGGCTTGCGGACATAATCGTTGGCACCGGCCTGAATCGCCAGCTGATGCGCACCCTCCATCGCGGTGACGGCGATGATGGGTGTGGCGTGCGTCGCCTGATGACGCCGCAGCTGGCGCGTCGCCTCGAAGCCATCCAGCTCGGGCATCATGATGTCCATCAGGATGAGGTCGGGATCGTGCATGAGCGCGATCTCGACCGCCTGCCGACCGTTCGCCGCCTCCAGCACGTTGTATCCGAAGGCTTCCAGAAGTGCGCGAAGTGCGTCGCGACTGTCCAGATGATCCTCGGCGATGAGGATCGTTGCGATCCGCGTGTCCCCCGTTAGCGGGACCGGCTGTGTGCTGCTGAGTTGCATCCCCGACCTTCTTGCGAGTAGGCTGCGTCACCCAACCTGCTGACTCGCCACACCGTGTGACCGGCGGACGGCGGCGCAAGTTCCGCGCCTCCCACTGGACGCTCCCCGCGCGCCGCTCTACCTTCACCCGCCATGGACACCGCTTTTCTCACCCGATCCGTCGCGTTCGCCGCCGCGCATCGCTACTACCGTCCCGACTGGGATGAGGCGCGCAACCGTGAAGTGTTCGGCGCGTGCAGCAATCCGCATGGCCACGGCCACAACTACCGCCTCGACGTGACCATCCACGCCGGGATCGATGACAGCACCGGCTTCTCCGCCGACCTCGCGGCCCTCGACCGCGTTCTGCACGAGGAAGTCATCGTGCCGCTCGATCATCAGCACCTGAACCACACTGTCGCGGAATTCGCGGAAGGCCGCGCCATCCCGACATGCGAGAACATCCTGCGCTGGCTGTGGCCGCGCATCGCCGCCCGCATCGATCCGCCCGCTCGGCTGCATGGGCTCCGTCTCCACGAGGACGACCGGCTCCACGTCGACTACTTCGGCGGTCACGGCGCCACGCCATGACGTCCCGCCCGCCGCACGAGCCGACCGCGCCTGTAAAGCCCGCGACGCGCGGACGCGGCGACACGCCGCCGCCCGCTCCGCCGCACGAGCTGCGTCACGAGCCGGCCGGCGATCGCCAGTTCGAGCACGAGGGACGCACGTGGATCGCGCGGGCGGGCGGCAAGGGTGCCTGCGGCACAGGCAGCTACGGCCTCGGCCTGGTCGAAGCCATCCACTTCTTCGATCCGTCCGTGCCCGAACGCCCGCTGCGCGAGGCGCTCGTTGCCCGCGGTGGTTTCGCGCACCTGTACGATGAGGAGCTGATCCGGCTGCTGCAGACGGCGCGGCCGGTCCCGGCGGAGACGTGAGTGTCGCCGCGGGTCAGCGGTCGTGCCGGTCCGCGTAGTCGGGCGGCCCCACCATGATCTCGTTGCCCTCAATGCGAACGGTGTGGGCCGTGAGAGCCTCACCGCCGCCCGCACGTTCGCCGGTGCGGACGCTGAAGCGGGCGTCATCATTGGGGCAGATGAGGACATCGTGATCCAGGCGGCCGTCGCGGGCGAGGTTGGTGCCGTCGACGGGGCAGGTGGCGTCGAGTGCGTAGTAGGTCTGGCCCACATTTGCGATCGCGATGTCGCGGCCGTGCGCGTGCACTTCGGCGATGGCGCCGGGGCCGAGCTCGGGCGTGCGCAGGACGGTTTCGAATTCGTTCATGCCATGTCCTCCTCCAGCGCTGAGGAGGAGCAACAAGCGGGCCGGTCGGCGCGCGACTGGACGCCTGCGCGCGAGAGGATATCTTGCCGCGTACCTGAAACGGAGGGACACGTTGGGGAGTGAGACGCGACGCCGCATACTGACGGGCGACCGGCCGACAGGCCGCCTGCACATCGGCCACTGGGTGGGCAGCATCAGCAACCGGGTGCGGCTGCAGGACGAATACGAGTGTTTCTTCATCATCGCGGACTGGCACACGCTCACGACGCGGCCGGAGAAGGCGTCGATTGCGGAAGTGGCCGGCAATATCCGCGAGATGGTGCTCGATTATCTCGCGTGCGGGATCGATCCGGAGCGTAGCACGATCTTCGTGCAGTCGGCCGTGCCGGAGACGGCGGAGTTGAACCTGATCTTCGAAATGCTCGTGTCACTGCCGCGGCTGGAGCGGCTGCCGAGCATCAAGGACATGGCGGAAGCGGCGCATCTGGACGTGCTGCCGTTCGGACTCGTCGGCTATCCGGTGCTGCAGGCGGCTGATATCCTGCTGCCGCGGGCCCATGCGGTTCCGGTCGGCAAGGACAACGTGCCGCATGTCGAGATCACGCGGGAGATCGCGCGCCGCTTCAACTACCTCTACGGTGAGGTGTTCGCGGAGCCGGAGCCGCTGATCAGCGATACGCCGTCGCTGCCGGGCGTCAACGGCATGCAGAAGATGTCGAAATCGCTCGGTAACGCGATCATGCTGAGCGATGACAGCGACACGGTGCGCAAGCGTGTGATGTCGATGTACACGGATCCGACCCGGCTGCGTGCGACCGACCCGGGAACGGTGGAGGGCAATCCCGTGTTCATCTACCACGATGCGTTCAATCCCGACCGGGCGCAGGTCGCGGACCTGAAGGTCCGCTATCGCGAGGGGCGCGTGGGCGACGTCGAGGTGAAGAAGACACTGTTCGCTGCACTGGACGCGTTCATCGCGCCGATTCGCGAGCGGCGTGAATCGTTCGCGGCTCGTCCGGAAATCGTCGACGATATCCTGCACGCCGGCAACGAGCGCATGGGTCGCGTGGCGCGGGAAACGATCGAGCGGGTCCGCGATGCCATGGGCATGACGTACTTCCGCCGTTAGGACCGCAGCCGATCACGGACCCTTCCGGCCCCGGCGATGGTAGCAGTCTGCCGCATCCGGGTCGATCCAGGACAGGAGAAGACATGCTGCGGTTGTGGCACTACGGTATTGCGCTGGTCCTGATGTCTTGCGGAGCCGCGCGTGCAAGCGCGGTTGAACACCACATGCCCGAGTCCGCGGACAGCGCGGTGATCGAGGGCGTCGTGCGGGATGCCTCTTCGGGGCGCCCGCTGCAGGGCGCGCTCGTACGTGTCGTCGGATCATCCAGGCAGGATGTCACGCACGAGGGTGGTGAGTACCATCTCGTGAATCTGCCGCCCGGCCGCCACACGGTGCTCTTCGAGCGGCTCGGCTACCGGCGTGAGGTCCGCGAAGTCAGCATTGCGGCCGGCGAGACGGTGCGTGTCGATGTTGCGATGACGTCCTCGGCCATCGAGCTGCCCGGCATCGTAGTCACGGGTACGACGCGAGCAAGCCTCGGCGATGAGACGGTCCGCCCTGCCAATGTCGTCGCCGGCCAGGAGCTTTCCCGCCGGCTCGATGTCACGCTCGCTGCCACACTGGAAAATGAGCCCGGCCTCGCGGTCGCGTCCGTGGGGCCCGCTACTGCGCGGCCGGTGATTCGCGGCCTGGGCGGTGACCGCGTTCTCGTGCTGGAAGACGGCGCCCGCGTGGGTGACCTCTCGTCCAGCAGCAGCGATCACGCACTCTCGGTGGACCCGCTGAATGCCACGCGCATCGAGGTTGTGCGCGGGCCGGCCGCTCTGCTGTACGGCAGCAATGCCATCGGCGGCGTCATCAACCTGATCCGCGACGAGATCCCCACGTCCCTGCCGGAGCAGGTGCGCGGTCTGTTCAGCATGCAGGCTCAGAGTGTCAACAGCGGTGTCGCGGGTGGTGCGTCGGCAGAAACGGGATGGGGCGGCTTCGCGCTGCGCGGCGAGGGCAGTTTCCGCAGTGCCGGTGACCTGGACACGCCGCGCGGCGATCTGGAGAACACGGAGCTGCGCACGTACTCACTGTCTGCCGGCATCTCCCGCATCGCGCGGCAGGGATACGTCGGCGTTGCCTACCGTTTCTACGACAACAGCTATGGCATTCCCGGCGGCTTCGTCGGCTCCCATCCCGACGGTGTCGACGTGGAGATGCGGCGCCATGCAGTGCATGGTGCCGCCCGCATCGAACGTGCGATCGGCCCGTTCACGGAGATCGAGGCGGACGCGAAGTACACGCACTACTATCATCGCGAGCTCGAGTCCGCGGACATCATCGGCACCGAGTACGGTCTGCTGACCGGCGCCGGCGAGGTGATCGCACGTCACGCCGATCTGGGGCCGCTGGAGAGCGGCGCCATGGGCGTGCGCGTCGGCTGGAAGGACTTTGCCGCGGGCGGCTCCAGCCACACCACCCCGACCATCGAATGGACGGCGGCGGTATTCGTGCTCGAGGAGCTCGGGAGCGGACCCGTGCGATTACAGAGCGGCGCGCGTTTCGACTGGCACCGAGTCGAGCCGCTCGAGGCGGAAGAGGCCGAGATAGGCACGATCCGCACGCGTACGTTCGGCTCCGTATCCGGCTCGCTCGGCGTGCTCTACACGCCGCACGAAGGCGTCGGTCTGGGCGCCAGCATCGCGCGCGCCTATCGCACGCCGGAGACGGGCGAGCTGTTCTCGGAGGGGCCGCACCTTGCCGCGTATTCCTTCGAGGTCGGCAACCCCGATCTGGAAGCCGAGGTGGGTGTCGGGGTGGACGTGTTCGTGCGCGTGAACCGCGACCGCTTCCACGCGGAGCTGGCCGGATTCCGCAATGGACTGGACAACTACATCTACTATCGGGATACAGGCGAGCAGACGGAGTCGGAGCTGCCCATCTACCAGGCGACCGGGACCGACGCGGTGCTGCTCGGATTCGAGGCGAGCGGTGGGGCGGAAGTGGTGCCGCATCTGCTCCTGAACGGCAGCGTTTCCTACGTGCGCGGCACGATCAGCGAAACGGACGAGCCGCTGCCGATGATGCCGCCGCTGCGCGGCCAGGTGGCGGTGCGTTACGAGCGCCCCGAATTCGTGACCGGCGTCGCGTGGCGCGGGGCGTCGCGGCAGGACCGTATCGCCGAGCAGGAGTTCGAAACCGAGACGCGCGGATACGGCGTGCTGGATGCTGATGCCGGAGTGCGCTGGACCGCGTTCGGCCGGGTGCAATCGGTGACGCTGCGCGTCGACAACGTCACCAATGAGCTGGTCTACGACCACCTCTCGCGCATCCGGGACCGCGACACGAACGAGCGCGTGCCGGGCCCCGGCCGCAGCGCAAGCGTCATATACCGCGTTGTCTTCTGATCAGCCCGCATTGCGGACGGGCCGGCGGGCTCCATATTTAGCGTTCCGCAATGGACCCCCTGGAGGTGACATGACCGCTGTTCGTACTGCGCCAGTCGGCGCCCTGATTGTCCTCGCGCTCGCGTGCGCTCGTAACGACGCACCCGATCCCGCCCCCGTCGGTGACGGCGGCCAGATCGTGACCAGCCCGGTCGTCGAGCTGGCGTGCGTACCGTCCGGCAACATGCCTGTCGAGGGGCGGCAGAGTCCATACGACTCCACGACCGTCGACGTCGCCGGGCAGGCGCTCAGGATCTGCTACGGCCGCCCCTCCGCCCAGGGTCGCGAGATCTTCGGCGGGCTCGTGCCCTGGGGCACGTTGTGGCGCACCGGCGCCAACGAGCCCACGATCCTCCACGTGCCGTTCGACGCCGAAATTGCCGGCCTGCGGGTGCCGCCCGGCTCCTACTCCCTCTACACGGTGCCGCAGGAGTCCGGCGAGTGGGAACTGATCATCAACCGTTCGACCAGCCAGTGGGGACATCCCAGCTCCTACACCGATGAAGTTCGCGGGCAGGAGCTCGGACGCGCCACCATTCGTACGGAGCGGATGGACCAGGCGGTCGAGCTGTTCACGATCCGCGGCGAGCCCGCCGCCGGCGGCGCGGACATCCTGCTGGAATGGGAGCGCACGCGGGCGCGGATCCCCGTGAGGCCGGCCGGCAATTAGCACCGCTCGCGCGCTGAGAGAGGGCGGGTCGGCTCGGTCAGCCGGCCCGCTTTGCTGTAACCATCCCATGTGTGGGGATTTACGATTCAGGCCTGTCACAACGCAGACCGGCTGCGCGTTGTTGGTTCGAGGCCTCCGAAACGGGAGCTCAGTGGATTTCGACGCCGTTTTCGCAAAGCTGTATCCGTCATTATTCCGCTATCTCCAGCGTTTAACCGGAGACGAGGATGTGGCGGAGGACATCGCCCAGGAATCATTCGTCCGGCTGCTCAAGCAGTCGCTCCCGGAGGATGAGATCCGGCCCTGGCTGTTCACGGTGGCGATGAATCTGGTACGGGATAGGGCACGCAAGAGCGAGCGACGTCAGCGGTTGCTGACGTCGGCACCGAATCTGGTGACGCGAACGCCGCTGCCGGATGAGGACATGGAGCGTACTGAGCAGATCGCTGCGGTGCGGCAGGTTCTGGATCGGTTGCCGGAACGCGACTGCCAGCTTCTGCTGATGCGCGAAGAGGGGTTCAAGTACGACGAGATCGCGCACGTGATCGGCGTCGCCCCCGCATCGGTCGGCACATTGATTGCCCGGGCATTGAAGAAGTTCGTGGCTGAATACGAAGCACGTGAGGTCAACGATGGTCCACGCGGCTGAAGGCACACTCCAGGCGTATCTCGACGGCGAGATCGACGGCGCGGCAGCACGCGCGCTGTCCGATCACGTCGCGTCGTGCGCCGTGTGCACCGCGGAGCTGGAGACACTGCGCAGCGCCGGCGGCCTGGTCCATCAGTCGCTCGATCTCCTGGACTGCCCCGCGCCGATTCTGCAGGCGCGCGCGGCTGTGGCGCGGGGGCGCCGTGGGCGCGGCATGGCGCGGCTCGGGGCGTGGAGCCTGGCGAAGGCGGCCATGCTGCTGCTCGTCCTGGCCGGCGCCGGTGCCGCAGCCATACCCGATATGCGCCGTGCGCTGGAAACCACGTTCTCGCGAGTCGTGGCCCTGTTCGGTGGTCAGGAACGCACAGCTGCTGCACCCGCGCAGCCGGAGCTGTTGGGCGAGCCGGAAGCCATGGTGCCCGGTGAGTCGTTCGTCGCCCCGGCAGCGGGTCGCGTCGAGATCGTGCTGCAGGAGCCGGCTGGCGCGGTTGAAGTGACCGTGCGGCTGATCGATGGGCCACAGGCGCATATCGAGACCGCGACGACGGGAACCGTGGCGCGCCGGGTGGGCACGGGCCGCCTCGAGCTGAGCGGTCTGGGCACCGGCACCGTGACGATCGGCATACCTCGCAGCACGCGCGCGGCGCGGGTCGAGGTGGATGGCGTCGTGCGTGTCTACAAGGAGGACGGGTCGCTGCACGGATCAGATGGAGTTGCACGGGGTAGCGAAGTGAGGTTCATAGCAGGTTCCTGAGCCGCGCCACTCTCCGAACGCCAGAAAATCGACGGCGTCCGCGATTGCACGCGCGGACGCCGTTGTGTTATCTCTAGGGTCATATGCGTAACCTCGTGGCCGCCCTCATCCTGGCGTGCGCCGTCGCACCTGCCTACGCGCAGCAGGGCGAGGTCGTCGTGCGGGGTGGAGCCCGGGCCTCCACGCAGCCCGTAGGTCAGCGGCCCCACACCATGGTCTGGGGCCAGGTCCGCAGCGAAGAGAGCGGACTGCCGCTGAGATATGCGATCGTCGAGCTGATCACGCACGGCACCCATAATGTCGCTGCGACCACTGACAGCAACGGGGTGTATGTCCTCCGTGATATCCCGTCCGGCCGCCGCCTCCTGCGCGTAACGCATATCGATCACGCACCCAACGAGATCGAGATCCTGGTCGTACCCGAAAAGCAGCACAACATCGACTTCGACCTCGAGTTCCGCCCCGTTCGTCTGACGGCCGTCCTCGCGGAAGGCGCGCGCGGCCTGCCTAGTGCCATCGATACCGTCTCGCTCCAGGTGCCGGACCTGGGGGCCGTGGCGGTGCGCGCGCTCGAGGCCGGGGCGGGCGTCGCCGAGCTGGGGATGCAGGACGCGGCCCGCGACGTGCCCGGACGAGAACCCGTTGATCCGGAGGATGTCCTGTACGTGCGGGGAGGCGCCGCAGATCTGAAGCTGGTGCTGCTCAACGGCGCACCCGTCTATGCTCCGTTTCATATCGGCGGGCTGATCAATGCGCTGGACGCGGACGTGCTGCGTACGGCGAATCTCTACGTCGGCGGCGCGCCGGCTCGCTATGACGGCGGTCTGTCGTACGTGATGGATATGGAGACGCGGTCGGGGCGCAGCGTGATGCCGCACGGGGAGCTCGGCCTCGACATGCTTTCCGGGCGGGTCCTGCTGGAAGGGCCCGTCGGCGATGACGTCTCCTTCCTGATATCGAGTCGGGCGGTGCACGGCGCTGGACCGATCGCCGTCCTGGACGCCGATTTCCCCTATGGCTATGGCGATGCGCTCGGTCGGGCCGACTTCGCGCTCGCCCCCGATCACGTCGTGACTCTCACGGGGTTCTGGAATCACGAGCGGGTCGATCTCGACAGCATCGGCGCGCGTCCGCAGTCCGCGAACTGGGGCAACCAGGCAGGTTCCATCCGCTATCGCGGCCGCATCGGCGGTTACGAGGTCCTGGGTACGGCCGCTCTCGGCCGGTTCCGCACCGAGTTGCCGCTCGGCGGTATCCGACCCCTCATGTCCGAAGGCACGGCACTGCGCCAGCGCTTCGGGCTCGATTTCGAGCGGTCGTTCGTCGGGGGTAGGTTCTTCTGGGGTGGCTCGTTCGAGCGCATCGGCTTCGCTTACCGCGCCTACGAACAGGGGCTGAGCCGGTTCGATCCCATCGTGAGCTCGGAGGCCGATGGTGACGTCGGTGGCGTTTACGGCGAAGCCGCCTGGACGGTCGTGCCGCGCGTACGGATCCGCGGCGGTCTGCGCGCCGACCTGTTCACAGGTCTCTCGTCCGTCCAGCTGGCACCGCGCCTCGCCGCGACTGTGCTCCTGACCGACAATGCCTCGCTCACGCTCTCCGGCGGGCAGTACCGGCAGTATGTGAGAGCGCCGGACCGGTCGTCCTCGTCCATCGGCGTGGTGCCGGACTCCGCCGCCACCTCATTGCTCACGGTCGCCGAGGCCACGCATCTCGTCCTCGGCCTCGCCCAGCATTTCGGTGAGGGCATCCGCCTCGGCCTCGATGGCTACTTCAAGCAGTTCGAGGGACTCGAGGCCGACGAAGACGCGCGGACCCACGCCTCCGGCATCGACCTCTGGCTGCGACGCAATACCGGCACCTTCACCGGATGGCTCGGCTACTCCCTCTCCTGGGTGTGGACTGTCCGCGGCCAGGATCGCGACGCGGACTCGTTCCGCGGCCGGCATCTCGTGAACGCCGGAGTGTCAGGCCCCGTCGTCGGGCGCGGCCTCTTCGACGTGAGGGTCAGCTATGGCGCGGGCCTGCCATACACCGCCATCCCCGAGCCCGAGGTGGCGTCGCCTGCATTCGCAATGCTCGGCGGTGAGTCCGCGAACGGCGCATCCACTCCGATGAGCGGCCCGGAGGGCGGCTCTCTGCCGTCCGAGCCGAACGCGCCATACGTTCGCGTCGACGCACAGGTCTCGCGACCGTTCAGCGGCCGCGTCCGCAGTTTTGATTTCGAGCTGGTCCCCTACGTGCGCGTCATCAACGCACTCAATCGCCGGGACGCGATCTTCTACCACTACTCGAGCGATGCGGGCCGCGCCGAGCCCCTCGCCGACCTCCCGATCCTGCCGGTGTTCGGTCTGGAGTGGAAGTTCTGAGGTACGCCGCCGGTACACATGGGCACGACGGCCAGTCAGGTGGGAGCACTTCTCACCCGGACGGGTGACGCCCGCGCCTACCGCTTGGGCCGCAGAATCAGATCCTGCCGGAACCGATCGTACGCGTCCTTGCTCAACTCGCCCAGCTGCAGCTTGTCATCCAGCACCTCCTGCGCCTGGCTCTCGAACGTGTCCTTGCTCTTCCTGTTGTGCCGCCGCGCGATCAGCCACAGAACAAACAGAACGAGCAGATACTCGGACAACGGGCTGTACGGCGCGGGTGTATCGAGAAACGTCAGGACGGAGTTCACCCAGTCCCCTTCGACCGCAGGGGTCGCTGCCGACTGCAGCAGCATCATTGCATTCATGTCATCTTCTCCCGTCGACCAGTGCGGCGCGAACGGCTTCCGGACGGAAACAGACGTCGCGGCCGCGGTCGTCCTCGAACCAGAGGAGTTTGCCGTTTCTCATACGAAACAGGATCAGGCGTTGCAGCTCGAGGGGAGAGCGCTTCCACCGCGCGCGGAACGATACCTCGCCGTCATCGGTCGCGAGCGACACGGCGACGGTAGGGATCAGCGTGCGGACGGGAACCCGGGCGTAGTAAACCATACGGGTACAACGCTAACGGCGATTCCGGCCGAGTGCAACGTCCACGTTGGCCGGGGGGCTCATATACCTTTCTCGCGCCACAGGTCGTCATAGCGGGCGTGCCGCTCGGCGACCCGTTCCTGCCACTCCCGGAGCGCATAGATGCCCGTTGCCGGGATGTGAGGCCGGGGATCCGGAGGCTCGCCGCCGAGGACTCCGCGCACGCCGTCGATGAGAGCCGCGCGAGTCTGCCGCATGCGGAGGTGGAACTGGGTGTGGGCGCCCGCGAACGGGCTCATGTTCTGTGCACTGGGATGGAGCACCGGCAGGAGGTCGAACGCCGGCTCATCGCCCCAGGCCTCGCGCCAGGCAGCGCGGAATCCTTCGCTGAGCGGAAATTCCTCCGGCCACGGCGTCACGGTGCCGCGCTCGATACCGGCGGCGGCGATGCGGGCGGTGCCCGGGAGCCGAAGGGGCGTTGCTGACACGGGGGGCTCGCCGACGGGTGCGTCGTAGCTCCGGGTGAGTGCGGCGATGAGTGTGCGCAGGCCCACGTTCCCGAGCGCCACGACGAGGGTGGGTCCGGTGGCGATTACGGTGTCTCGCAGGAGGGCGCCGCTGTCCGGATAGTGCCCGATGGGGGCGGCCAACTCGCGGGTGGTCGGCTCGCCACCGCCGCGCTCCGGCAGCTGGTTGTAGGCGGCCACGAGGAACGTGCCGTTGCGGTCCATGCCGATCGACGACAGGAGCACATCGAGGTTGCCTCCGGCGATGTCGCCGCCGAACGGGATGCGGGTGCCGTGGGCGCCGAGGTCGCTGCTGCCGAGGCCGCCGGCGTTACCGGGGGCTGCACCAACCCACAGGATGGGCACGCGGTGCCATGGGCCATTGCGCCGGCTCCATACGATGGGACGATCGGCGAGCTGTCCGTCAGGATCGAGACAGGGCGCGTGGAGCCACTCATCGGACGCACAGTCGCGATGGCCGGCGTGTGCCGCCCGGAAGATCCGGCGGAATCGCGCTTCCTGCGCGGCGGTGTCGTCAGTTCGGGATGGCACTTCGGTACTGCTTCTGCCGACGATTACAGGCTGTCGAGCAGGTCGTCGATGGCGCGGGCGATGGCGTCGTGGCTGCGGCCGGAGAGCAGGTTATGGAGCATCTCCTTGGCATCGCCGGCGACGTCCGGATGGTTGCGGTGACTGGCGCCGCGCACGGCATTCCCAATGGGCAGCAGCGCCAGCTTCGGCGGCTCGTGGTAGTCGCCATTCAGCTCGGTCGGCGGCGTGGGCAGGCTGGCGCGCCAGGGCTCCTCCGGCTCTTCCTCGGCACCGGGCATATCCTCCGGCTCGACGGGAAGCACCAGACATACACGCGCCTCGATGTTGCCGCCCTCGTCCTCGGTGGCCGCGAGGGCGACCGAAACGGGTGTGCGCAGCAGGCCCTGTATCGCATCCAGAGCGTCGTTCGCCACCACCCCGCGCGCGAGTACGTGGCCGTCGTAGTAGTAACCGAGGGCCACACTGCCATCCGGCGTGCTCACATCCTCGATGGTGCGAGCCTCCAGGACGACGGGATCGGGGTGCGTTATGACGACCAGCTGCTCCAACTCTCCTCCTGCGTACTGCCTCACCGGAATAGCCCCGGATCCTCCAAAGTGTTCCAACTATTGCTGCAGGGCAAGCGTTCAGTCGATGTATCGGTACACCATGCACGCAGAAGGTCCGCGAGTCCCGGAGCCCGCTGTCGTCTGTCCCCGGATACGCACACGAACACGCTCCCGCTCCCGCTCTCGAACCGTCAGAAGCCGCCGCCGCCGCCGCCGCCGAAACCCCCGCCGCTGGAGCCGCCGCTGAAGCCCGAGCTGCCGCTGCTGGAGCGCGGTGCCGAGGTCATGGCGCTACCCGCCGCGGTGCTCATGCGGCCGAGATCGCTCACGAACAGCTGCGGGCGGAAGGCGCGGCCGTCCGACGTGTGATACCAGCTGGGCGGCTGGGTGGCGAGCCCCTCGAACGCACGCGCCCAGTTGTTCTCCACGCCGAATGCCATGGCGAAGGGCAGGAACTTCTCGAAGGCGGCCGGCGATTCGATCAGGCGCTCCAGCCGGTCCTTCTCCACCCGACCGAGGAACTCCTCGAAGCCGCAGAGCCACGTGTGCGTGCGTGCACCATCCGGTGTGCGCCGCGGCATCAGCCAACCGAAGACCGCCACCACGATGGCCGTAGCCGCGCCGGCGATGAACGCCGCGACAGGTGAGATCGCGAATCGGTCCGCCACGATGCCGGCCCCGAAGATGACCACGATTGCGGACGCCACCGCGATGGCGATCCATATGCCGCGGACCGCTGTCGGGCTGCTCACGTAAAAGCCGCCGTCGACCAGTGTGCGCGTGAGGTGTTTCCTGATCTCCGGCAGGTGCTTGTAGAACTCATTCTGCAGGTCTGACAGCATGACCCGATCGTCGTGCGAATGGACGGACAGCGCCTGGAGCAGTGCACGCTCGTGTGGCTTGAGCTGTGGCCACTGCTCTGGATGGACCAGCGCGATCTCGTAATCGCGTGAGCTGATCAGGCCGAACAGCTGATCCTTCGTTTTCTCTTCGATCACGACGAATCCGCGTACGGCCAGATCGACGAGGGTGGCGGTGATGTCACGCACGTCCGCGCGGTCATCCATCAGCGTGCCTGCCTCCGCCGGCGTCATGTCGGGCGGCGGCTCGTAGCGCACGAACACGGAGCCAGGTTCCGGATCGCGGCCGAAGCGGCGCCACAGCCCGAACATCGCCACGAAGGCAATGACCGGCGCGAAGAGCACGGAGTTGCTGGCCAGCAGCGACGTTACCCGGTCCGTCGTGGTCGGGCGCGTGACCACGCCCGGGTTCCAGCCGACCACAAGCGTGAGGTCTTCGCGGTACCCGAGCGGCCTCGTCCCGCGAAACGTGATGACGCTCCCGCTCTGCTCGACCACGGCGTTCTCCGTCGATCCGTGCGCGCCGGTGAACGATGTCGTGCGTATGCCTGTCACGTCATCCGGCAGGACGACTTCCGCAATGACGCTCTGGATCGGAAAGTCCCACTCCGCGCCGGTGACGTTCCAGTACAGCTCATCGTGCTCGTCGAAGAAGCGCAGCGCATTGTCTGCGCTGTAGGATAGCACAACGGTGCGCGTTGCGTCGTTGGCATTCGGCACCCACATCTTGATGCGTCGGCTGTCGCCGACACGCTCCACCTCATGGCGGAGCGGAGTGCCCGCGTCGTCCGTGACGCTCTCGACGCGCAGCCGCAGCGTGTAATTCAGTCCGCCGGGCGCATCATACTCGACGGGGATCATGCGGTAGATGCCGTTCCACGAACCGTTGAAGTGCACGACGAACCGCTCGGTCACGCTCACATCGCCGCCGCGCGTCACGATGATCCGCGCGTTCATCTCCCGGATGTCGAGTGACCGCTCCTGCGCGTGTGCCGGTGAGGCGGTCGCGGCGACGGTCACGGCCAGCGCCGCGATGCGCGCGCGCCGCCACGTGCTTCGCGACGTCGCGAAAGGCATTCTGCACATGATCAGCGGCTCAGAAGCTGACGCGCGGTACGGCGCTCTCGGCCTCGCTGATCTCGAAAAACTCGCGTTCGCGGAATCCGAATGCGCGCGCGATGAGGTTGGACGGAAACTGCTGGATCTTCGTATTGAGGTCGCGGACGACTGCATTGTAGTAGCGACGAGCGTTCTGGATGGCGTCCTCGATGCCGGCCAGCTGCTGCTGGAGCTGCCCGAAGCTCTCGGCCGCACGCAGTTGCGGGTACGCTTCAGCCAGCGCGAACAGGGACTTGAGCGCACCCGTCAGCATGTTCTCCGCCTCCGCGCGTGCCGCCGGACTCTGTGCGCCCATGGCGCGCGACCGCGCATTGACGACGGCTTCGAACGTCCCGCTCTCATGCGAGGCGTAACCCTTCACCGTCTCGACGAGGTTCGGCACCAGGTCATGACGCCGCTTCAGCTGCACATCGATATCCGACCACGCCGATTCCGCGCGCACCTTCAGCTGCACCAGTCCGTTGTAGATCACGAGCGCGACGACAGCCAGCGCGATCAGGATCAGGGATGGCACCATTGCCAGGTCCTTTCATTGTGGGGGCCGGCCCTCCGTGAGGCGGAGTCCTGCTGAAATATGCGCCGCGAGGCCCGCGTGTAAAGCACGGAGCCCCGGGCGCGCGACGCGTGGCGGCCGTCGTCAGGTGTCGGGGCGGTCGCGCTGGCGCGTTTTCGCCACTCCTGACAGCACAGCGATACCGACCATGACGATGACGCCGATTCCGATCCAGACCGTGGGCACCCCGAGCATGTTCGCCGCCAGCGCGAGGCCCACGATGAGGATGACGAAGCCGATCACATAGATGCCGAACGAGGACATACGCTCTCCTGGTAGAGTGTTGCTGCCCTACGAGGCAATTGGCGTACCCGCGTCCGGCCGAGGGCCACCTAGCGCCGGCGCGCCGCCTTCTTTGCCGCCGCCTTCGCCGGGCGCACGGCCTCCGAGGTCAGCCGCTTCTGCTCCTTCTCGTGCACGTCCGCGTACCCTTCTGCCGGGCTCGCGCGCCGCGGCCGGCCAATGTAGCTGATGCTGCGACCGGTGTGCTCGCGGAAGCACGGCTCGACGTAGAACCATGCCCCCATGTTCTTCGGCTCTTCCTGGACCCACACGAACTCCACATCATCACCATACTCGGCCAGGAGCGGCTTGAGGTCGGTGGACGGGAAGGGATAGAGCAGCTCCATGCGCACGAGAGCCACATCGTCGCTGCCGGTTTCCTCGCGCGCCGCGAGCAGGTCGTAGTACACCTTGCCGGTGCACAACACCACGCGCCGCGTCGCTGCCGGCGCCACGGTCTCATCGGGAATGACACGCCTGAAGCCGCCTTCGCTCAGCTCGCTGACAGGCGATGTGGCACGCGGGTGGCGCAGCAGGCTCTTGGGTGTCATCACGATGAGCGGACGGCGCTCATCGTAGAGAGCCTGCCGGCGCAGCAGGTGGAAATACTGTGCGGGCGTCGTACAGTTGGCGACGCGAATGTTCTTCTCCGCCGCCAGCTGGAGAAAACGTTCCAGGCGCGCACTGGAATGCTCTGGGCCCTGGCCCTCGTATCCGTGCGGCAGCAGCAGGACCATGCGTGACTCCTGCTGCCACTTCGCGCGACCCGCCGTCAGGAACTGATCGATGATGACCTGCGCACCGTTGACGAAGTCGCCGAACTGCGCCTCCCACAGCACGAGCGCTTTCGGAGCGACGACGCTGTAGCCGTACTCGAAGCCGACGGCCGCGAGCTCCGAGAGCGGGCTGTTATGGATCTCGAACGGCGCCTGCGCCTGTTGCAGGCTGGCGACCGGCGTGTAGCGCGCGTCCGTTTCAGCATCATGCAGCACGAGATGGCGCTGGCTGAACGTGCCCCGCTCGGTGTCCTGCCCCGTGAGGCGCACGGGTATGGCCTGCGCGAGCAGCGATGCGAACGCGAGCGTCTCTGCGTGGGCCCAATCCACGCTGCCCCCCTCGCCGAACACCTTCGATCGCTTCTCGAGCTGACGGCCGAGCTTCGGATTGATCCTGAAGTCCTCCGGCCAGGTGTGGATCTGCCGGTCCAGGTCGGCCAGCAGCTCCGCGTCCACGTGCGTGTCGATCTGCAGCCCGGCCGCGTTCTCCTCCTCCGGCTCGTGATGCTCCACGTGCACTTCTTCGCCGCCATTGCGGACCTGCGCCTGCTCGTTCACGAGGCGGTCGTACGCCTGCTGCCAGACCGCGTCGAGCTCGCCCTCGGCCAGGGTGCCGTCGCTCGTCAGATGCTCGCCCCACACGCGCCGCACGGTCGGGTGCTCCGAGATCTTGCGATACAACACCGGCTGCGTGTATGCCGGCTCGTCGCCCTCGTTGTGACCGAACCGGCGGTACCCGATGAGGTCGATGACGACGTCGTCGTGGAACCGGGCACGGAACATCATCGCCAGGCGGACCACGGCGAGACACGCCTCGGCATCGTCGGCGTTCACATGAAATACCGGAATGTCGAAGCCGCGCGCGACGTCGCTCGCGTAATCTGTCGAGCGGGCCTCACTCGGGGTGGTCGTGAATCCGACCTGGTTGTTCGCGATGATGTGGAGTGTTCCGCCCGTCCGATATCCGCGCAGGCGCGACAGGTTCAGCGTCTCCGGGACGACGCCCTGTCCGGAGAACGCAGCATCGCCGTGGATGATGACCGGGACGACGAGGTTCTCGTCCTGCGTGAGCTCCGGCGTGGTGCGGTCGGTCTGCTTGGCGCGCGTGATACCCTCGACAACGGCATGCACGAACTCGAGGTGACTCGGGTTCGGCGCGAGCATCACGGTGAGGGGTTCGCCGGTGCGCGTTGCATAGGTTCCCTCCGCACCGAGGTGATACTTCACGTCACCCGTGCCCGCCTTCTGCGCGTGGATGCCCTCGAACTTGGCGATCAGCTCGCCGTACGGCATGCCGAGGACATGCGCGAGCACGTTGAGGCGGCCGCGGTGAGCCATGCCGATGGCTACTTCGCGTGCGCCCGCGACCGCCGCGCGTTCAATGGCCAGGTCGAGCATGGGCACCATCATGTCGGTGCCCTCGATCGAGAAGCGCTTCGCGCCGAGATAGGCGCGATGAATGAACTGCTCGAGCGCCTCGACCTCCGTGAGCCGGCCGAGGAGGCGCTTCTTTTCCTCGGCGGATAGCGGCTGTCTGTGGGCATTGGACTCGATCTGCTCGCGCAGCCATTCGCGCTGCTTCGGGTCCTCCAGGTGCTCGAACTCGTAGCCGATCGGGCCGGTGTAGGTCTGCTTCAGCCAGGCCAGGACCTGGGTCATGTCGTCGCCGGGCAGATCGTCGATCAGCGCGGACGGCACCGTGGCGAGGTCGTCCGCCGTGATGCCGTGGAACTCGGGCTCCAGCATCGGGTGGCCGGGCGGGGTGCTGCCCAGCGGATCGAGCTGGGCCGCCCGGTGCCCGTGAAGGCGGTAGGCATCGACCAGCTCGCCCGCGGCGCGCGCGGCGCGCAGCTGCTGGAGACCGGCCGGTTCCTCGGCGGGCCCGGAGAGAGAGGCGGCGGCGCCGTTACCGCCTATCAGGCCGCTCGTGTCGCTGGCAAACAGCCGGCGCCAGGTCTCATCCACGGATCCCGGATTCTGCAGGTACTGCTCGTAAACAGCCTGTACGTAGGCCGCATTGTATGTATCGAACACGTTGCGAGACACGATCCCGTCCTGGTCCTTTCGGGCGCTTCTCAGCACTCCATGTGAAAAGGCGGCCGCGCGAGCTGTGCGCGGCCGGCCTCGTTGCCGTTCCAAGATACGCGATGCGGGCAGTCGGCTCAACGTCGCATTCGCATGCCGATCGAGAACGCGCGGCCTGCGGCGGGCTGAGCGGATACGTCCGGCCAGGAGGCGTCAAGCAGGTTGGTCGCATCGGCGAACAGCTCAACTCGACGAACGCGTGCGGATGCACGCGCATCGAGCGTTTCCCAGGACGTACCATCCGCCCGCCGGCTCGCCGATCCACCGATCGCGAGCCTCCCGTGCGCCGTCACCGGAAGCGCGAGCTCCAGGCTCGCGCTGCGGGTGAGCGGCTGGAGTGCGTACTTGGACTCGAATCCGTCATTCTGTGTGGCCTCGAACGAGAGCAGGGAAGCGCGCGCCGTGAGCGTGATGATCCCGCCGGCCGCGACGCGGCCGGTCGCCTCCAGCCCTCTGAAGGACGCTTCAGTGACGTTCAGCGTCCGCCACGGCTCCGTCCCGCCGCCCGCCCGGGGACGTCCCCAGTCGATCAGGTCTCTTGCAGTCCGCACGAAGCCGGCGAGATCGAGCACGGCGGCGCCCGCGGTGATCTCGGTTCCGATCTCCGCGGTCCAGAACCGCTCCGGCTCGAGATCGGGGCTCCCGATGTTGGCGGGATCCTCGTAATAGCGGTCCGTCCAGCTCGGGGCCCGGAATCCGCTGCCGGCGGATGCGCGCAGGCGGAAGGCGGGTGACAGCCGGTATCCCGCGGCCGCGGACGAGGAAACGAACGTCCCGAAAGCGGAATGGCGGTCGAGCCGGACGCCGAGCGTGAGCAGACCGCCGGAGGCGTCGCCCAGGGCCGCCTCGGCAAACGCCGCGATCTGGTGTTCATCGCGATCGCCGAGGCTGCTGCTCTCGATCCGCGAATGGCTCGCCTCGCCGCCACCCGCGAGTGAGAGGCCGGTGCGGGCCTGCCAGCGCGTGACGATCTCCGCGGCCGTTTCGCGGGTCGTGTGCACGTTGCGGTAAAACGACGGATCGTCGCGCCGCAGGATGAAGTCGTCCTCGTGCTGGCGAAAAGAGACGCGGGGCTCGATGGCGACTGTGCGCGGCTGGCTGCGCCAGGCTGCGGCCAGAGTGGCCGTGCGCGTTTCCTCGTACGAGTCGAACGGTGCGTAGAACTGACTGGCTCCGAAGTCGCGCGCGGCATACGCGGCGGCCGTGTTCAGGACCCCGGAGCCGAGCGGTGTACTGAGCGATGCACGCGCCTGCCGTGTGCGATGATCGGTGCCGTCTCGGTGACCGTCGGATGCGTCCAGCTCCGCATCGATGCGCACGGCCGTCGCGCCGCGGGAGTGTGCGGCGTCTCCGGCCAGTGCGTATGATCCGAAGGTCCCTCCCTGCACGCGCCCACGCAGCTCGGAGACGCCGCGCCGGGTGACAATATTGACCACGCCGCCGACGGCAGACGAGCCGTAGATCGCCGACGCCGGGCCGCGCAGCACCTCGACGCGTTCGACTGCGTCGAGCGGCACGGCGACGTCCAGGTGGAAGTGCCCGGTCTGCCTGTCGTTGACCGGAACGCCGTCGACCAGCACGAGGATCTGCTCGAAGCTGCCGCCACGGATCGAGACGTCCGCCTGTGCGGGGGATCGGGCGCGGAGATCGGCGCCGAGAGCGCGCGCAATCACGTCGGCCACGGAACCGGCCGGCAGAGCTTCGATGGCGGCACGATCGAACACGTCGAGACTGCGCGTGGCGGCCGCCGCGCCGGCGACGAGACGCGAGCCGGTTGCGGCGTACAGCGTGTCCAGCGGAACCGGCTGCTGGGCGTTAAGACCACGCCCGGCCGGTGCCGCGCACGCGAGGACGACCAGGGCCGCGGCTGCGGAATGTCGCATTCTGATCCGTCAGGGCTGAAGGAGCGGGAGGCGGGTATATGCGGCGCGCGCCGCCGACGCGCAACCCGCTCGAAGCCCTCCCGGTCGGCTCGTTTGCCGCTGCCCCCCTTTTCCGGCTATTCTTCGGGGTTGACGTGACTCCCGTTCGCAGCAGCACCCGCATGCCGAAGCCGGAAGACACTCCCCTCATGCAGCAGTGGCGAGACGCCAAGTCGCGCCACCCGGACGCGCTGGTGTTCTTCCGCGTGGGCGACTTCTACGAGATGTTCTGCGAGGACGCTGAGGAGGGCGCGAAGCTGCTGGGCCTGACGTTGACGTCGCGCAACAACGGCGGCGCCGCGCACGTGCCGCTGGCGGGTGTACCGGCGCGCGCGCGCGACGAATACATCCAGCGGCTGATCCGCCTCGGCCGGCGCGTGGCGGTGTGCGAGCAGGTGGAGGATCCCGCCGAGGCGAAGGGGATCGTCCGGCGCGAGGTTGTGGAAACCGTCACTCCCGGGGCAGTGCTTTCGGATGCACTGCTGGTCGAGCGGCGCAACAACCACCTGGTCGCGCTGCTCGAGACCGATGAGGACGTTGTCATTGCCGTCGCGGATGCATCGACGGGGGAGGTCTCCGTGCTGCGGTCGACGCCGGCCGAGCTGCTGGCGGAGCTGGCGCGGCTGGAGCCGGCGGAGCTGCTGCTGCCCGCGCGCATGCTCGGCCGGGAAGTAGCGGGCGCCTCCGATATCAGCCGTACCTACCGGCCGGACTGGCTGTTCGATCCGGAGCACGGTCGGGAGGAGCTGAAGCGACGCTACAGTGTGAGTTCGCTCGACGGCTTCGGCTTCGAGTCGGGCGATGCGCCGCTCCTGGGTGCGCTCGGCGCGCTGATCGCATACATCGCCGAGGTGCAGCCGGTCGCGCTGCAGTCGCTGCGGCCGCCGCGCATCGAGCGCGCGGGCAACGCGATGCTGCTCGATGAGATGACACGTCGGAACCTCGAGCTTATCGAGCCGCTGCGCGCGGACGGCACGCGCGGCCGTGCGGCCACACTGATCGAGGTGATCGATGAGACACAGACGCCGATGGGCGCGCGACTGCTGCGCCGCTGGGTGCTGCGTCCGCTCATCGCAGCCGATCGCATCCATGAGCGTCATGACGCCGTCGCGAACCTGCTCGAGGATCCAGCGATGCGCCGCACGGTCCGTGCACAGCTCAGAGAGGTGCGCGACCTCGAGCGTCTCGCCGGGCGGATCGGCGCCGGGCGCGCCGGGCCGCGCGATCTGCGCGCGCTCCAGCAGTCGCTCGGCACGCTGCCGGCCGTGCGCGCCGCGCTCGAGAGCGCTGCCGCATCGCTTCTGTGCATCGCGGCGGAAGGCATCGATCCGCTCGAAGACGTGCACGACATGCTCCAGCGTGCACTCGAGGACGAACTGCCCGCCTCGATCGGGGAGGGCGATGTCCTGCGTGTCGGCTGGAGCGCTGAGCTGGATGAGCTGCGCGAGCTGCGCGATGGTGCGCAGAGCTACATTGCGCGGCTCCAGGCACGCGAGCGGGAGCGGACAGGCATCCCCTCGCTCAGGATCGGCTACAACAAGGTGTTCGGGTATTACCTCGAGGTCACGCGCGCAAACGCCGGTCGTGTCCCGGACGATTACGAGCGCAAGCAGACGCTTGCAAACGCCGAGCGTTACGTCACGCCGGAGCTGAAGGAATGGGAGTCGAAGGCGCTCGACGCGGAAGACCGGATCCTCGCTCTCGAGGCCCGGCTGTTCACGGAGCTGCGGCGCGATGTCGCACAGCGCATGGAGCGGCTGCAGTCCACCGCGGCGCACGTGGCACTGGTGGATGTGCTGACGTCGCTCGCGCAGCTGGCAGAGCGCAGCGGCTACGTGCGGCCGGACGTCCACACCGGCTTCGCCCTCGAAATCCGCGGCGGACGCCACCCGGTCGTCGAGAGGATGATGCCGCGCGAGGATTTCATTCCGAACCATGTCGTGCTGGACGAGGACGGCCGGATCATGATCCTGACCGGCCCGAACATGGCCGGTAAATCGACGCTGCTGCGGCAGGTAGGCCTGATTCAGCTGCTCGCGCAGATCGGCTCGTTCGTGCCGGCAAAGCATGCGCGCGTGCCGGTCTGCGACCGCATCTTCACGCGGGTCGGCGCATCGGACAACCTGGTGCGCGGCCAGTCCACGTTCATGGTGGAGATGCATGAGACGGCGGCGATTCTGCACGCGGCCACCCGCGCATCGCTCGTGCTCCTCGATGAGATCGGGCGAGGCACGGCCACCTACGATGGCGTCAGCATCGCGTGGGCCGTGACCGAGCACCTGCACGAGAAGACGGGCGCGAAGACGATCTTCGCGACGCACTACCACGAGCTGACCCAGCTCGCGGACCTGCTGCCCGCGCTCGTGAATTTCAATGTGGCCGTGCGCGAGCTTGGCGATGACATCATCTTTCTCCATCACCTCCAGCCGGGCGGTGCGGACCGCTCCTACGGCATCGAGGTGGGCCGGCTGGCGGGTCTGCCGCCGGTTGTGGTCGCCCGCGCACGCGAAATCCTGCGCGAGCTGGAAGGTGCGCACACCGGCGGCGGCGAAGGCCTCGGCCGGTTCGGCGCTTCCGGCCCCGTGCGTCCCAGGGAACAGCTTTCTCTGTTCGCTCCCGCGGAGCATCCGGCCGTGATGCGGCTGCGCGCGACGAACATCGACTCACTCACACCTCTGCAGGCGCTCAACCTGCTCGCGGAGCTGAAAGCCGACACGGCGGAGTAGAACATGCAGGCTGTAATGCGTAGACTGATGTGCACCGGCGCCGTCGCAGGGTGCCTGCTGCTGCAGGCGTGCGAGGCACCGATCGAGGAGGTACAGGCGCCTATCCCGATTCCGGATCCTACCCCGATCGCCTATCCCGAGGGGCTCTGGGATCGAGGCGTGCAGGGCGAGACAGAGGTGCTGATCCACATCGATGAGGTTGGCGACGTCGACAGCGTACTCGTGTCGAAGAGCAGCGGATACTCCGACTTCGATTCGGCCGCCGTCAACGGCGTGCGACGCCTGCGCTTCACGCCAGGTCAGCGTGGCGATCGGCGCATAGCCATGTGGACGAAGATTCCCGTTCGCTTCTCGCAGGATTCTACCGCCACGCTCGGCTCATCCACCGGTTCGGGGGTCAGCAAATGAGTGACTCGGGACGGCCTGCCGCCGCGGCTCCGCCGCGCAACGCGCGACCCTTCGCCAACGTGCTCGAGACGATCGGCTGGACTCCGCTGATCCGGCTCAATCGCGTCGTTGATGGCGCCATCTCGCCCGTGTACGCAAAGACGGAATTCTTCAATCCGGGCGGATCCGTCAAGGACCGCATTGGCCTGGCCATGATCGAGGACGCCGAGCGTTCCGGCCGGCTGCAGCCGGGCGGCATCATCGTCGAGGGGACGAGCGGTAACACCGGTGTCGGCCTTGCCATCGCCGCTGCGATCCGGGGCTACCGCTGCATCTTCACAATGCCCGACAAGATGAGCCAGGAGAAGGTGCGGCTGCTGCGCGCGTTCGGCGCAGAGGTCATTGTCACGCCGACCGCCGTCCCGCCCGACCATCCCGACAACTACGTGCAGACGGCGAAGCGTATTGTCGCCGAGACGCCCGGCGCCATCCTGGCCGACCAGTTCTACAATCCCGTCAACCCGCAGGCACATTACGCCACGACCGGCCCCGAGCTGTGGGAGCAGACCGAGGGCCGCATCACGCACCTGATCGCCGCGGCGGGTACAGGCGGGACGATCAGCGGGGTGGGGAAGTTCCTGAAAGAGAAGAATCCATCTGTACGCGTCATCGCGGGCGATCCGCCGGGCTCGATCTTCGCCGAGTACCATCGCACCGGGAAGAAGGGTGAGGGTGCGCCGTACAAGGTCGAGGGGATCGGCAATGACAAGCTGCCGAGCACACTCGATTTCTCCGTCATCGACGAGTACCGTATCGTGAGCGATCGGGACGCGTTCCGGATGGGGCGCCGCATGACACGCGAAGAAGGCCTGTTCGTCGGCGGATCTGCGGGGCTGATCGTCTGGCTCGGCGCGCGCGTGGCGCAGGAGGTGAACGATCCCGACGCGTGCATCGTCTGCATCGTCCCCGATACCGGCGAGCGCTACCTGTCGAAGATGTACAGCGATGAGTGGATGCGGGAGAACCGGCTGCTGGAGCCGGAGCGCATGACGGCGGGTGAGATGATCGTGCGCAAGGATGGCAGCGCGCCGGCCCTGGTGAGCGTCGAGCGCGGCACCGCGGTGCGCGAGGCGCTGCGTCTGATCACGGATTACAACATCTCGCAGCTGCCCGTGTGCGACGGCGATGAGTGTGTCGGCGCCGTGCCTGAGTCCGCGCTGATGGCGCGCATCATTGAGGACCAGGCGGCGCTGGATCAGCCGGTAGAGAGCATCATGGAGCCGGCTTTCCCCGTGATCGACGGATCGCTGCCGCTGAGCGGCATCAGCCGCCTGCTGACGCGTCAGTGCCCCGCGGTGCTGGTGCGCGATGACGGTGTGCTCACCGGCATCATCACGCGCTTTGACGTGGTCCGCTACCTGACGCCGTAGGCGGCCCCCGGACGCGGAACCCGTTCTGCAGAACGGCACACCGGGTCATGCGAGCGGCCCATCACGGAATGGTGGAGTCGTACCGGCCGGACAGACGAATGTGCGAGTGAGCCGTTCTGCAGAACGGGTTCCGCGTCCGCCCGCGGGTGGCGGAGTTGTTGCATGGGAATGGTGCGGATAATCCGGCATCAGGGAAGAGGGGCATGACGCAGGCTGACGACAGGAAGCGGCTCAAGGTCGCCGTGCTATTTGGTGGAACGAGCTCCGAGCGCGATGTGTCGATCGCGAGCGGATCACAGGTCATCCAGGCCCTGCGCGCCGGCGGGCACGACGTCGTGGCCGTGGACACCGCGACCGGAGCACTGGACGCCGCGGCGGAGAAGACACTCCTGTCGGACGGTGTGAAAGACCTGCCGCCGGATGAGGAGGCCCTGGATCTGATGCGCAGCGGTGACGCATCGGCGCTGACGAATGCGCCTGAGCTGCGCGGCGTGGATGTGTTGTTCCTGGCGCTGCACGGTGGAGCAGGTGAGGGCGGTACGCTGCAGGCGTTGCTGGACATGACGGGCATCCCGTACACGGGCAGTGGGATGCTGGGCAGTGCGATGGCAATGGACAAGGACATCTCCAAGCGACTCATGCGCGTCGCTGGCGTGCCGACTCCGGAGTGGCTGATGGCACCCGTCCTCCTCGAGGACATAGAGGAACGGATCGGCTACCCGTGCGTCGTGAAACCGAGCAAGCAGGGCTCGACGGTCGGTCTCTCGATCGTCAGACAGGCGGACGAGCTCGAGCCCGCCGTGGAGCTCGCCGCGAAGTACGATGATGAGGTCATGATCGAGCAGTTCATTTCCGGCCGCGAGTTCACCGTGCCGGTTCTCGGCGCGAATGCGCTCCCGGTCGGCGAGATCATCTCGTCGCGGGAGATCTTCGACTACGCCGCCAAGTATCAGCCGGGCGGTGCGGAGGAGATCTTTCCAGCCGACCTCACGGGCGCGCAAACCATCGAGGTGCAGCGGCTTGCCCTGAAGACGCATGGCGCGCTTAAGCTGCGCGGATTCAGCCGTATCGATTTCCGTCTGGACCAGGATGGCGTATTCTGGTGCCTCGAGGCCAACACCCTGCCCGGGATGACGGCCGCCAGCCTGTTCCCGAAGGGGGCGCAGGCCGCGGGGATCGGCTTCACGGAAGTCTGCGAGCGGCTCTGCCGGCTCGCCATTGAGGAACACCGGCTCCGGCGCCGGGTTTAGATCATACTGCGCGGGCGCGCCGCTCGCGACGAGGCGAATACATGGCTTACCGCGGCAGTTTCTCGTTCGGTTTCGGTCTCACCCACTGGGTGAAGAACCTCATCATCGCGAACGTCGTCATCTTCATCGTCGACGAGTTCATGCTGGGGCGTCTGCTCAGCAGCTACATGGCGTTCGTGCCCGGCCGAATCCTCGTTGCACCGTGGACTGTCGTCACATACATGTTCGCGCACGGTGGCTTCTGGCACCTGTTCCTGAACATGCTGGTGCTCTTCTTCTTCGGGCCGCCGCTCGAGCAGCGCTGGGGCTCCACAGAGTTCCTCAAGTACTACCTGCTGTGCGGCCTCGGCGGCGCGGCGTTGTCATTCGTCTTCGCGCCCATGAGCCCCATCATCGGCGCGTCCGCAGCCGTGTACGGCGTCATGCTCGCGTTCGCCATGTTCTGGCCCGACTCGCCTATCTACATCTGGGGCATTCTCCCCGTGAAGGCGAAGTACCTGGTCATGTTCATGGCCGCCGTCTCCATCATGTCGATGTTCGGCAGCGGCCGTGGCGACAACATTGCACACGCCGCGCATCTCGGTGGCTTCGCCGCGGGCTTCCTCTACCTTCGTCTGGGATCGCCCGGCGGCGGTATGGGCGGATTGCGCCGGATGATGGGCCGGCGAAAGCTCAAGGTGGTCTCGCGCGACGACTCCTCGCGCTCCAGCCCCATCCGCCCGGCACCCACCCCGCGGCGCCGCGGCTCCGGTGAGGAGGAGAAGCTGCTGGATGAGCTCGACCGCGTGCTGGAGAAAATCAGCACCGAGGGCATGAGCAGCCTCACGGCGCAGGAGCGCAAGCTGCTGGACGAGGTCAGCCGGCGGTACCGCACGGACTGAATACCGTTCAGCCACCGGCCGGTTCGTTCAGCCCCCGGCCGGTCCGTTCAGCCCCGCCGGGGTCGGGCGGCCATACGCTCCTTCCCGTCGGGCGAACCCCCACCCCGGTTCCGGCAACTCCCGCTGTCGCAGCCTTGACGTGCCGGATACCCTCCCTTTACGATAGCAATCCCCCTTTACTCCGCGTCAGTCAGCCCCAGGAGGTGTGTGCATGTCGGGTGCGAAAGAATACTCCTCTGATCAGATCCGCAACGTGGTCGTGCTAGGGCACGGTGGCTCGGGCAAGAGCACTCTCGTCGACGCGCTCACGTTCGCGACGGGGACGACCCGCCGTCACGGGAGCGTAAAGGACGGCACCGCACTCACGATGTACACTGAGGAGGAGATCGCGCACGGTATATCCGTTCAGTGTTCGGCCGCGCATGCCGACTGGCACGGTGTGAAGGTCAACCTGCTGGATACCCCCGGATACCTCGACTTCACGGGAGACACGATAGCCGCCACCAGGGTCGCCGATGGGGCTGTAATCGTCCTGGGCGCCACTGCGGGCGTCGAGGTGGGGACGGAAAAGGTCTGGGAATACTGCGAGCCGCGCGGGATTCCCAGACTCTTTTTTGTGTCGATGATGGACCGCGAGCACGCGAACTTCGACAAGGCCTGCGACGAGATCCGTCGTCACATGTCGGAGCACGCGATACCGGCGGAGCTGCCCATCGGCGAGGGCGAGAATTTCCGCGGTATCGTGAACCTGTTCACGGGACGCGCCCATCTTTACAAGCCGGGGACGATCACGGGCGAATACGAGGAGACCGACATTCCCGCGGAGCTGGCGGACCGGGCTCAGCAGATGCGGACGGAGCTGTTCGAGTCGATCGCAACGACGAACGATGAGCTGCTGGAGCGCTATCTGGAGGGCGGCGAGATCACGACGGCCGAAGCGCTGAAGGCCATGGAGATGGCTATGCTGGCGGGGCAGCTGTTCCCGATCTTCTGCGGCGCGGCCGAGAAGACGTGGGGCGTGCGTGCCCTGCTGGAGGCGCTCGTGGAGATCGTACCGCCGCCGTCGGAGGCACCGCACGAGCTGGCGCAGCGCCCCGGTCTCGACCAGGTAGTGGAGCTGAAGGGAGAAGATGCCGCGCCGCTGGCTGCGCTGATCTTCAAGACTGCGACCGAGCCGCACGTGGGCGAGCTCAGCTATTTCCGGATTTTCAGTGGCTCGCTGACGAATGGGCAGGACGTGTGGAATACCACACAGGAGGCCTCGGAGAAACTGACCCACCTCGCCGTGCCCCAGGGCCGCGACCGTATCGAGGTGACGAAATTGCACGCCGGCGATATCGGCGTCGTCGCGAAGCTCAAGAGCTCGCACACGAACGATACCCTCACGACGCAGGACCGTCCCGTCGTCCTTCAGCAGATCAACTTTCCGGAGCCGGACATCGCCCTCGCGGTGCGCGCCGCCAGCCGCAGCGACGAGGACAAGATCGGCAACGGTCTGGCAAAACTGCATGAGGAGGATCCGACGTTCCAGTACACGTACGATCCCGAGCTGCGCCAGACGATCGTGCGCGGCCTGGGCGAGCTGCACCTCGACGTGCAGATGGAGCGGCTGAAGCGGAAGTACCACGTCGCGGTGGTCACCGAGGAGCCGAGGATCCCGTACCGCGAGACGTTCCGCAAGGCTGCGGAGGCACAGGGCAAGTACAAGAAGCAGACGGGCGGACACGGCCAGTTCGGCGACTGCCACGTCCGTATCAAGCCGCTGCCGCACGGCTCCGGTTACAAGTTTACCGACGCGATCACCGGCGGCGTGATTCCGAACAAGTTCATCCCCTCCGTGGACCGGGGCATCCAGGAGTCCGCGAAGAAGGGAGTGCTCGCGGGCTACCCGGTCGTCGACTTCGAGGCCGAATGCTACTTCGGCTCGTACCACACGGTCGACTCGAGTGACATCGCGTTCCAGATCGCGGGCTCCATGGCGTTTCAGAAGGCAGCCGAGTCCGCTGCGCCCGTCCTGCTGGAACCGATCGTCGAAGTCGAGGTTGTGACGCCGGAGTCCTACATGGGCGACGTGATCGGCGACCTGAACCATCGCCGCGGCAAGATCCTCGGCATGGAGCAGGACGGCCAGAAGACGCACGTAAAGGCGCTGGTGCCGCAGGCCGAGCTGTACAAGTACGCGACGACGCTGCGGTCGCTGACGCAGGGCCGTGCATTCCATTCGCGCAGGCTGCACGGCTACGAGGAGGTCCCCGCAAACGTGCAGGCGAAGATCGTCGAGGCGGCCAGGAAGGAGCGCGAGCAGATCGGCGCCTGATATCGGACGCGGCACCGCTTCTTACGAACGGCGCAACGACACGTGAAGGTGCTACGAGAAAGCCCCGCTGCCATTCGGCAGCGGGGCATTTTCATGCGCGTTCCGGTCAATCGGCAGAAGGGGTGCCGCGTCCGGCGGGACGCCGGCGCTACTCGTAGCGCAGTGAAACGATCGGGTCCAGCAGCGCCGCACGGCGTGCGGGCCACATGCCGAAGAAGATTCCGACCGCAGCGGAGAATCCGAACGCTAGGCCGACCGCCTGTGGCGATATGGCGATGTTGAAGCCGCCCATGTTCTGAACGAGCAGGGCGCCGCCGATTCCAACTGCACAGCCGAGCGCACCACCGGCCACGCAGAGCGCGAGCGACTCGAGCAGGAACTGCATCAGGATGTCGCGCCGCTTGGCGCCGAGCGCCTTCCGGATGCCGATCTCGCGCGTGCGCTCGGTCACCGAAACGAGCATGATGTTCATGATGCCGATCCCGCCGACCAGCAGCGAAATCGATGCAATGCCTGCCAGCAGGAACGTGAACGTCTGGGTCGTCTCCTGGAACGTGCTGAGCAGACTGGTCTGGTCCCGCACGTTGAAGTCGCTCTGCTCGCCTGGACGGATGCGATGCTCGCGCCGCAGCACCTGGTCGATCTCCGCGAGCGCTGCGTCCATCCGCTTCTCATCCACTACCTGCACGGACATCGCGCGCACCCACTCCGTGCCGAACACACGGAACTGCGCAGTCGCAAGCGGAATATAGATGTTCTCGTCCGGGTTGTTGAAACCCTGCGAGCCCTTTTCCGCCAGTACGCCGATCACCTCGAACGGGATGCCGCGGATGCTGATGCGCTGCCCGATCAGCGCGGACGTCACCGGATTGCCGAGCCGCTCACCGACTCTGGCGCCGAGCACGGCCAGCGTGCGCCGGCCGCGCTCCTCACCCTCGGTGAACAGACGGCCGTACTCGATCGTGTGATTGTTGATGTCGAAGTAGCTCGGCCACGAGCCCATGATCGACAGGTTCGCGTTGGCTGCACCGAACACGACCTGCTGGCGCCGCTCCATCTCGGGAGCGACGGCGCGAATGGCGCGCGGCTCGGCCAGCAGAGCCTCGGCATCCTTCGCCGTCAGACGTGCGTCGCCGCGATCGATACCGCCGAACATGTTCTGGCCCGGCCGCACGGTCAGCACGTTGGTGCCCATCGACTGGAGCCGTGCCTGGACATCCCTCTGAGCGCCCTCGCCGAGCGACACCATCGTGATCACCGCGGCGATGCCGATGATGATTCCGAGCATCGTCAGGAACGAGCGCATCTTGTTCGCGGCGATGGCGCCCAGTGCGACGTGAATGATCTCGCCTAGCAGCATGAACGAGGTCCCCCTAGCGCCGGCCGCCCGGGCCGCCGCCGGCTCCCGGGAAGGGTCCGGAGGTGCGCTCGCGCATCCGGTTCAGCATGTCCTGCTGCTGCTGCTGAAGCCGTGCGACCGAGATCAGCACCACCTCTTCGCCCGGCTCGAGACCGCGGATCACTTCCGTGTGGTCCCAGTCGTTCAGTCCGAGCACCGTCATGCGTGGCTCGACCGTCTCGCCTTTCCGAACGAAAACGACGCCCGTGCGTGTATCGCCGTTGCCGATACCGGCGCGGCTGCGCATCCCCTGACCCTGTCGCGGCATGCCGCCTTCCGTTGCGCCACCCGGCCGCTGCGCCATGCCTGCCGGTGCGGCTCCGCCGCGCTCCGCGCCTGCGCCCTGCCTCTCTGCGGCTGGCTGGACAGCGCCAGCCTGACGCTCGCCCGCGGGCCGGGCACCAGCGCGGCCCTCACCACCAGCCGGAGCGGCACCGTTCTCGTCCCCGGGTGCGCGACCTGCCTGGCCGCCGCGCAGCGCGCCACGGACCTGCTCCTCATCCAGACCGAGCATCGTCGCCGCCGCAGCGGCATCGCGCATGGCGACGACGGCAGCATTCGGGATGGTCGTCACGTTCTCGCGACGGGCGACCTCGATCACCACTTCCGCATTCATGCCTGGCTTCAGTGCACCATCACCGTTCTGCAGGTGCACGAGCACCGGGAACATCGTCACGTTCTGCTCGACGATCGCCTGCGGCTCGATCTTCAGGACCGTACCGAGGAACGTGCGCCCCGGGAAGGCCTCGACGGACACGCGCGACTGCTGTCCCGGCTGGATCTTGCCGAGGTCCGTCTCATCGACGAGCGTGCGCACCTGCATCTCGGAAAGGTCGGCCATCGTGAAGATGATCGAGCCGCCGGAGATGTTCTGGCTGGCCGACTGAATGATCGTGCCGACCTCGACGGTCTTGCTGATGATGATGCCGTCCGTGGGCGCACGGATCGTGACGTCATTCAGACGCTCGCGTGCGAGATCCAGGTTCACACGCGCCTTGACCAGCTGCGCACGGGCGTTGGCCTCCTCGAACGTTGCCGACTCGTATTCCTGCTCGGTGATGACGTTCGCCTTGCGCAGCTCCTCGGAGCGCTCCTTCTGCGCCCGCGCGGTCGCCATCCGCGCCTCCGCAACGGCCAGGTCGGCTTCGGCCTGCGCGAACGTGTTACGGACATCGCGCGGATCCACCTGACCCAGCAGGTCGCCGCGCTTCACGGCGTCTCCCGTCTCCACGTGCAGGGCCGTGATCTCGCCCGAAGCCTTCGACTTCACTTCCACGAGACGGATCGGCTCGATGAGGCCGGCCGCCTCCGCCGTCACCTCCAGTGACCGCAGCTCGGCCGCCGCAAACTCCAGCGCCGAATCTTCGGTCTCCGGCATCTCACGGCCGCGCACCATGAATGCGCTCACTGCCACGAGCACGAGCGCCAGTGCGATAGCCGGCTTCATCCATTTCTTCATTGCACTTCCTCCACGTCATTTCCGAATGTCAGGCGTCGGCCCAGATCGCCGACCGCCCGGTTTCTCAACGTCGTCTGCCCTGCTCCAACGGCTCTCGCCGCGTGCGTGTGAACCGGTCTACAGCTCCCGGCCGATCAGTGCCTCCAGGTCGGCCAGTGCGAGCTGATAGTCGTACTGTGCCGAGATCAGGCTGATCTCGGCAGCCACCAGGTTCTCCTGCGACGTCACCTGCTCCAGGATCGTCGATACGCCGAGCCGGTACCGCTCCTGCTGCACGCGCAGATCCTCTTCCGCGAGTGCGAGCGCTTCCTGCGCGATCAGGATCGCCTGACGCGACGTCTCGAGCGTGCCGAGCAGCGCTTCCAGGCTGGCCCGCGTGGCGCGGCGTGCATCGTCGAGCTGGTAACGCGCGACCGTCGCCTGCACCTGCGAGCGTTCGACCGACTCCTCGCGCGCGAACCTGTTGAATACGGGGAACGACAGACCCATCCGAAGCGACCAGCTGCTGCGCAGGTCCGCGAACGACGGGGCATCGTTGTTCCAGTTGTAGCTGCCGGAACCGTTCAGGCTCGGCATGTACTGCGCGCGCGAAACACGTATGCCCGCACGCGCGGCATTCTCGTTCGCTTCGGCCGCTACGACCGCGGGCGCCTGCGCAAGCGCGAGCTCCAGCAGCTGGTCCGGTGAGAGGGCGAGCTCCTCCGCCGTCAGCGGCTGCTCACCCGCCACGTCGACCGGGCCGTCAATAGCCACGAGGCGGCCGAGCGCATACATCGCCGCCCGCTTCTGGTTGTTCGCCTGCAGCAGCCCCTGGCGCGCATTGGCGCGCTCGAGCTCGGCGCGCAGCACATCGGAGCGCGTGGCAGAGCCCGCCTGCGAGCGCAGCTGAGCCGCTCCCAGACCCTCATCGGCACGCTGCAGCCGCGCTTCCGCGGAGCGTATCAGGTCACTCGCGCGCGCGACGTCGAACCAGGCCGCTTTCGCGTTGCGCGTCACCGTGTAGCGCTGCTGCACCAGCGACGCTTCGGATGCGCGCGTCTCCGCACGCGCCTGCGTCAGCTGGGCCCCGCGCCGGCCGCCGGTGAACAGATCGACGGAACTGCTGATGCCGGCATTGTAGCTGTCGCTCGAGCCGGTCACGTTCGTATTCGTGTTCGGGTCGAATCGCTGCGTGCTCGACAGCGCGGCACCACTGCTGACGCTGAGGTTCGGCAGAAACGCACCGACGGCCGTGAGCTCCGATGCGCCCGCCGTCTGCACCGCGCCCTGCGCCTGTACGACCTGCGGACTGTTGAGGAGCGTGCGGCGCACCGTCTCGTCCAGTGTGAGCGTGACCGTCTCCGGCGTCTGCGCCGCAGCGTCAGCGGCAGCGAGAGTCAGGATCGAGAGAAACGCGGCCGCGCTGCGTCGCACGACAGGGTTTCCGATGGGTCGCGACATCAGTGTCATCCTCTGCAATGGTCAATGCCTCTCGTAATGCCTGCGACGCTCTGCGCGGAACTGTTCCTCGAGCGCCTGCTGCTCCGGTGTAAGCACTGCCCGGATCTCGGCGCGAGCCGAATCCATGATCGCGCGCAGCTGCGGTCCGTTCTCCTTCCAGAACGCATCCACCTCCGCACGACGACGCTCCATGATCTCGTCGACCTGCGTCTGCTGCTCCTCCGTCAGCTGCAGTGTCTCGAAGAGGCCGGGCCGCTGCGATTCCGACCGCGCGCGCGGATCCGTATCCTCGCCCGTCGCCACCCGCATCGTCGCCGCACCCGTCAGTGCCCCGATTGCAAACATCACCACCAGAACCACGAGCCCCATCAGGCGCGCGCGCTTCGCTGTTACCATCAGTCAGACCCCCTGTCCATTGCTATCAGCAGATCCGCCGCCGTCGGCGAACGATCGCTGATGAGCCATTCGTTGACCGGCGCCGGAACCGCCAGCGCGTCCGTCAGGCCTCGGCCGGGCTCCACGTGCGCCAGCTCTCGCTGCGTCAGCACGGACGCGCAAACCACGGCGATCACGGCCGCCGCGGCGAGCGCCGGACGCATCCAGTCCGCCAGCACCGCGATCGGACTGACGTCCTCTGCGGCGCGCCGCGAAAGCTCCGCTCCCGCCCGCATCATCACGGCCGCAACGAGCAGCTCGCGCTCCGCGGAATCCGGTTCCAGTGCCGTCAGATCCAGTCGTTCATCCATCGTGTGGCTCCCTGTGTCCCGCGTCTCCGAGCTGCTCGCGGAGTGCGCGTCGTGCAAAGAACAGATGCGAGCGCACCGTTCCCTCCGGTATGTCCAGCTCCACCGCAATCTCCCGGTGGCGATATCCCTCCAGATCGTGCATCAGCACAACCCGCCTCTGCACTTCGGTCAATGTGGCCAGCGCCGACTCGAGGCGTCGCCGCGTCTCCGATCGGTCCAGGTCGCGGCCGGGGTCGCGCGGCGATGCCGCGCTGCCCGCGCTCTCCAGCGATTCCGTGTCCCGGATCCGCTCGCGTCGTCCGACCGAACGCGCCCGGTTTCGCACGATCCGCCGAAGCCAGCCCGCGAACGCCGCCGGATCGCGACAGTCGTCCAGTCGCTCCAGC
>DATHUY010000090.1 GCA_035461765.1 Longimicrobiales bacterium | reverse complement strand
TTACCCTGTGGTTACTTCAGGCTCAGCAGGTACGCCGCGACCGCGCGCACCTCCTGATCGGTGAGACCGGTCGGGGGCAGCCCGCCGCCCGCCGTCCGCGTACCCGGCATCAGCGTGCCCGGCTTCACGGCCTCCGGATTCGTGATCCATGCGACCATGTTGTCGTGGTTCATCTCCGTCGCACCCGCGCCGATCCACGGCCGCGAGCCGACCATCGTCAGGCTCGGCCCGACCTGTCCGGCCGCAGTAGTACCGGCGATCGCATGACACGTGATGCAGCTGGAGGACAGGAAGATGCGCTCCCCTTCCTGCTGGAGCACCGCGTCGGACAGCGGCGCGCGGTACGGGTTGCCGGCACCTGTCGGCGCGGGCATCTGACCGAACTGCGGCTGCTGCGCCGGTGTCGGCGTGACGCCCATGACCTCGGCCGGCGGAACTGCCGGCACCATTGGCTGGGCGCCCTCGGGCCCGTCGACCTGCTCCGCGTTGACCACGAGTGCGCCGGCCGCCGGGTCCTGCGCGGGCGGCAGACCGGTTGTCTGCGCACCGCCCGTGCGCATGCGCTGCACCCACGCGTCGAACTCCGGCTGCTCGGCCGCCATCACGGTCATGCGCATGATGGCGTGGGCTTCACCGCAGTACTCGGCGCACTGACCGAGGTACTGACCGGGCTCCTCGACCGTGAACAGCAGGTAGTTGTCGTGCTTCGGCGCCACGCCCTCCCGCCGGCGCGGCAGCGGATTCACGTCGCGCTTGCCACCGATCTTCGGGATCCAGAAGCTGTGGATCACGTCCGCCGACCGCATCGCCAGCGAGATCGGACGATCCGTCGGCACCCAGACCTCGTTCGCCGTGACGATATCGTACTCGGGATAGCGGAACTCCCACCACCATTGATGCCCGATCACCTCGATGCGAAGCGCGTTCTCCGGCGGCTCGCGCTGCGTGTCGAAGATTGCCTGGATGGCGGGTACCGCGATGAATACGACAATGATCGCGGGCACGATCGTCCAGGCGATCTCGAGCTTCGTGTTGCCGTGGATCTGCTCCGGCTCCGGCGAATCGGGCCGCTCACGGAACCGCCATGCGGCGAACAGGATCAGCGCGATGACAATGAGCATGATGCCCATCGTCCAGTTGAACGTGTTGTAGAACGTCTCGTTCAACAGCCGGCCATACGCCGAGACGGGGCGGAAGGTCGTCTGAGGATACGCGCCGCCGGCTTCACATCCGGCAAGAGCGAGAATCGATATCAGAAGGGCGAGCGATGGCGCGCGGCTGCGCATCGACCGCCGGGCGCACGTATGGCGTGCGGCAGCCCTTGGAACGGACATTCTGTTCTATCTCTCGGTGACTGCGAGCGATCCGCGTTCTGCGGAGACCAGATTCCTGGCGACGAATGGTATCGACGGCCACTCGGCCGGTCAAGCCGCGCCCCCCCGTGCGCGAACACGCGCGGATGCGTAGACTTGGCGCGTGGATAACTTTGACGTCGTCGTAATCGGTGGCGGCGCGACCGGGACCGCGGCCGCTCTGGCCGCTGCACGCGCGGGAGCGCGCGTGGCACTCGTTCGTCGCGGCCCGGGCGCCGCGGCGCTGTCGGCCGGCGGCTGGCGCGACGCGCCGCCTGCACCCGTCCGCGAAGCACTCGCGACGGCCGGCCTCGAGCTGGCCGCGTGCGACGATGCGCTGCCACATCCGGACGGAACCGTTGCGACCTGCGAGGTCGCAAGCGTGACCCACGTCACCGCAGCGCTCACGGCCGGGGCTCCCGCCACGATTGTGTGCGGGATCGCGGGGCTCCCGGGTTTTCACGCGCCCGCACTGGCCCGCCTGTGGTCGGCCGCGGCCGCGCTGCCCGAGGATGCGCTGCGGCCCGCCACGATCACGCTCGACGACATGCCGGCCGCCGGCTGGTCGCCCGTATCGCTCGCAGCGCTGCTCGACCGACAGCCGGAGCGGCTTGCAGGCGCACTGGCGCGGATCGTTCGTGACAGTGGCGCGGAGCGGGTGATCCTGCCAGCCGTTCTCGGTCTCGCGGGCGGCACGCGCGTGCGCGATGCCATTGCCGCAGCCGCCCGCGTGCCCACAGGCGAGGCGCTCGGAACGGCGCCATCGGTGCCCGGCTGGCGCCTGGACCGTGCATTCCAGCAGGTGACCATCGACGCCGGCGTGCAGATGATCGCCGGTCGTGTGGTCGGCTGCGATACGCGTGACGGCGCGATCCGCAACATCCGCATCGAGGGCCGCACCGCGCCAGTGGCCGTCGCGGCTGGCTGCCACGTGCTGGCGACCGGGAAGTACATCGCCGGCGGAATCACCGCGAACGCGGAATTCGAGGAACCGGCGCTCGGCTGCGACGTGGCGCTGGAACGTTTTGCGCGCACGATCGATGACCCCGGCGCCGCACTCGTGCTCACCGACGCCGTGCGGTCGGAGCCGCAGCCCGTGCTGGCAGCGGGCGTGCGCATCGATACGGAAGGTCGACCCCTCACACCCGCCGGCGACGTGTACCTGACGAACGTCTTCGTGGCAGGATCGGTACGCGCGGGGGTCGAGGCGGCCGCGCTGGGCCTCGGCGCCGCCATGCACGACGGCTGGGCCGCCGGCGAGCGCGCCGCTTCCCTCGCAGCCGTGGCCGGGCGGTAGCGGCATGGCACTCAGGAAGGCCTTCGCCTGGATCAACCTCGCCTGGAGCTTCGGCCGGCACGTCGCCGTGCAGATGCCGGCACGGGCGCTCGGCCGCGGCGCCGGCGCGCGCCGGTTCCGCGAGGCCGTGCTGCCCGAGGGCTATGTCCCGCTCGAGCCGGCGGAGCGCGAGGCCATGCCGGCGTTCATGGACTGCATCCATTGCGGGCTGTGCTCGTTCGCCTGCCCCGACATCGCCGAGGCGCCCGCGAGTGCGTGGGACGAGGCTTGGACGTTCGTCGCCGGGCCGTCACGCTCGATCGACCGCGCGCCCATTGTCGGTGCGGACATGTCGCCATGCGCCGCGTGCAACGCGTGCGCGGACGTATGCCCGACCGATGTTCCCATACCACTCATGGCTGCTGCACTGCGACGGCTGGCGGCATCAGTGCCGCCACGCAGTCCGGTTTCTCCGCCCGAGATCCGGGGATGAACATGTTCAGAAAACCGCTCGTTCGCGGCGCCGCGTGTGCCGCCCTGCTCTTCACCCTCTGCGCATCCTCAGTCATGGCACAGCAGGAGACCCGCCCGCGCGCACGCGACATCGGTATCGAAGTCGGCGTGTTCGCCACGGGCGCCAGCAACGCGATCACCGATGTGGCCGGCGTGCGCGTCGGCCATGCCACCGTACGCGGCGCGACCGGCAATACGGGGGTAACGGCGATCCTGCCGCCCGGCGACGACTGGTTCCGTGACCGGGTCCCTGCGGCGATCGTGGTCGGCAACGGATTCGGCAAGCTGCTCGGGGTCACGCAGGTCCGCGAGCTCGGCGAGCTGGAGACTCCGATCCTGCTCACCTGCACGCTCTGCGTCTGGCGCGCGGCGGACGCTATGGTCGACTGGCTGATCTCCCGACCCGGCATGGAGAACGTCCGGTCGATCAACCCCGTGGTTGGAGAGACGAACGATGGAGCGCTGAACGATATCCGGTCGCGCCCGATCACTCCGGCGCATGTTGCCGCCGCACTCGATGGTGCCGCGGCCGGTCCGGTGGACGAAGGTGCAGTCGGGGCCGGAGCCGGTACGGTCGCGTTCGGCTGGAAAGGCGGCATCGGCACGTCGTCACGCGTGCTGCCCGAGACATACGGCGGCTTCACTGTCGGCGTGATCGTGCAGTCGAATTACGGCGGGATCCTGACGATTGCCGGCGCACCGGTCGGCCGTGAGCTGGGACAGTACTCGTTTCAGCAGGCGGTCGAAGGACGCCGCAGTGATGCCGCGGGCGGCACCGCCGGCGACCCTGCGGAAATGTCACGCAGCGCCGAGCCGTCTCCCGACGGCAGCATCATGATCGTGATTGCGACGGATGCACCGCTCGGTCCGCGCCATCTCGAGCGACTGGCCGAACGCGCGCTCTTCGGCCTCGCGCGCACCGGTGCCACCATGAGCAACGGCTCCGGCGACTACGTCATCGCGTTCTCGACCGCCGAGTCCGTCCGCCGCCGGGGAGAAGACGCGCACGAGGTGACGGAGCTGTCGAACGACGCGCTGTCGCCCCTGTTCCAGGCCGTTGCGGAAGCGACCGAGGAAGCGATCTACAACTCGATGCTCAAGGCGGTCACTACGACGTACGGCAACAGGACGGTGGAGAGTCTACCGATCGAGCGGGTCGTCGAGGTGCTTCAGAAGTACGGGGTGCGCCGGTAGTTGTGCACGGCGACCGCAATACCGCGTTCACCTCTGGAAGTGCGCGGCCCACCACCATAGGCGCGTTCGCCCTGGAGGTGCGCGGCGCCCCTGCCAATCACATAGCCGATGGAATGCCGTCAGCGTGCGGTCCGTGCGATCAGGGCCGATCCTCGAAGAACGCTTCCAGGTCGCCCGCCATACGGTCGGCATCCCGCTCGCCCATGTCGATGAGCTCGCTGATGTAGTCAGGCTGGAACATCAGCATCGCGAGCACGTCAGGGCTGCGCTGCTCCTGCGTGCCGAGGCCGCGCGTCATGAAGCGGAATGCGCGCGGCAGCTGCGGCTCGAACTTCGCCGCCAGCGCACCGAGGTCCTGGGAGGGACGCACCTTCAAAAATCGGACGGGCCGCATGCCCTCCCGCTCTTCCGGCGGCAGCTTGTCTAGCAGCTGGTTGAGACGCTCCAGGCGGACCGCGTCCTGGTCGATCAGGTCGAGAAAGACGGCATTGAGCAGCAGCCCCAGCACCTGCGCGGGCGGCGGATAGCCGCTGATGCCAGCCACCTCCGCCTCCGCCTGCGAGCGGTCATATCGCGTGGAGATTGCCAGGATCCGGTTGGCGCCCAGATGCAGCGCCGGCGACAGGGGTGCCGCCAGACGGATCCCGCCGTCGCCGTACCATTCCCTGCCCAGCCGGACCGCCGGAAAAAAGATCGGCAGCGCCGCCGACGCCATGATCGTGTCCACAGTGATCGGCGCAACGATCGTACGGCGCTGCGGTCGCTCCCACGGCCTGATGCCGTTGCCTTTCATGAAGACGACGGTCTGACCGGTCGTGTACGACGTCGTGATGATGGCGACCGCCCGGAGCTTGCCGCGGGCGAGGTTGTAATCGATGCCGGTGATCTCGTGGTTCACCGGCGCCAGCGTCTCATAGAGGAGCTCGCGCAGCGGCTGCGTGTCGAGGAATCCGCGGACGCGCGGCGCGCCACGCGACCCGCCCGAGGTCAGGCGCAGCGCCCATCCCATTACACTGCGCGTGAGCGACACCAGGTCCACACGGAACACCTGCTCGACCGTCAGGCTGCGCCACAGAGTCTCCAGCTCGGCGCACGCCTGCGCAAACGTACCGGGCGCGGCTGCGAGCTTCGCCGTGTTCACCGCGCCCGCGGAGACCCCGGTGAGGATCGGCACCTCGATCGCCGGATAGTTACGCGCGATCCACTTCAGTACGCCGACCTGGTATGCGCCGCGGGCACCGCCGCCGGTCAGCACCAGACCGAGCTCGTGCTCGACCGCGGTCTTGGGGACAGTCGTAGTCATCATCCTGGACGTGAGAGCTGCGCGAAGCGTACAACGGATCGCGCCGGCCGGCCAGTCAGTCGGACGCGGAACCCACTTTGCAGCTCGACCCGTGGAGCCATGCCCGCGTCCCATCCCGGCACTGGGTGGTGCAGGGCACGATCGGACGCTATCCTCCCGCGCATGCACGCCTGTGTCCCCAATATCGGCGCCGGACAGCGGCGCCGCAGACTGATTTTCGGCGGCGCCTCCCTCGCAGCGGGCATTGCGCTGGCCCTCGCCCTCGCAGCATCAGACGCTGCGCTGCCGCTGCGCGCGACCGTAGTGCTGCCCCTCTACAGTGCCGCGCTCGGGTTCTTTCAGTTCTGCGAGAAGACGTGAGTGCGCCTTGCGTCGCGCGGTCTGCGCGACATGGATGCCGGTCCGGAAGCGATCACCGACACGGACACGCTGAACGCCGTTCGGCGACAGGCGCGGCGTGTGCAGTGGCAGTCACTGGTGAGTGCCGCGCTGATCACGGCGCTGTATCTCATTCTCTCGTAAGCGTCCGCCAACCCTGTCGCTGAGGATCAATGGAAGCGCTCGATGCGCTCTTCGCGGGCGCGTACGGCCCGCTCGTCATTTTCTGTCTTCGCATCGTCGATGTCTCGATGTCGACGATCCGCATCCTGCTGGCAGTACGCGGCTACAAGGTCGTGGTCCCGATCATCGGCTTCTTCGAGGTCCTCGTATGGGTGTTCGCTGTCGGCAACGCCATCCGGTTCCTGGACAGCGGCTGGCATCTGCTCGGGTACGCGGGCGGTTTCGCGACCGGCAACATCGTTGGCCTGATTATCGAGGAGAAGCTCGCGATCGGTTACGCGACGATTCGCGTTGTATCGACACACGCCGGAGTCGAGATGGCGGACGCGCTGCGCAACATCGGCTTCGGCGTCACGGAGTTCGGCGGACAGGGACGCGACGGCCGAGTCGAGATCGTCTACACCGTGTGCACGCGCCGCAGCGTCCCACGTGTACTCGACGAGGTCGAGCGGTGGGACAGGCACGCGTTCATCACAGTCGAGGAGCCGCGCGATATCCGCTGGGGCTGGATGCAGTCCTCCCCGCGAAACCGCATCTCTCCCGACCTCGGCGTGCACCAGATGATGAAGACCATGTCCGAGCGACTGAAGCGTACGGGCAGAGCGCGGCCGCGGGGCTAGTCCAGGTCCACCTGCCGCACGTCCAGAACGTCGGGCAGCGATTTCAATTCGGCCAGCAGATCATCTGACAGCCAGCCATCCGTGCTGATCGCCGCCAGCGCATCTTCGCCTGCCTGGCCGCGGGCCTGATGGTACTCGGCGATATTCACCCCGGCCGCCCCGAGCAGCGTGCCGACGCGGCCGATTACACCTGGCACGTCGCGATTGCGCACGACCAGCAGGGCGCCACGCGCGCGCACCACGATGCGGTATCGATCGATCCGCACGATCCGCGGGTGGCGACCGGCGACCACAGCGCCCGCCACGCGTGCCTCGCCGTTCTCCCCGCCGAGCCGTAACTCGACGAACTCCTCGTAGGGACCATGCGCGCCGACACGACTGCGCTCGACCTCGATGCCGCGCGATTCGGCGATGTGCAGCGCGTTGACCATGTTGACTGCGCCTTTTCCAACGACCGGCCGCAGCAGCCCCGCGATGACGGCTGACGCGATCGGACGCAGTGCGCCGTCGTGCGGACCCGAGTATCGCACCACTGCGCGGTTCGGTGCGCCATCGCTCATGGCCGCGGCAATGCGCCCGATCCGCTCGCACAATTCGAGCATCGGCCGGAGCCGACGCATCTCTTCGCCACCGATCGCGGGTGCGTTGACCGCCCGCGTCAGGTCGCCATCGGCGAGCGCCGCGCGAACGGCCTCGGCGATCTCCACCGCCACATTGTGCTGCGCCTCCTGCGTCGCCGCGCCCAGATGGGGAGTCAGGACGACGTGGTCCACACCGCGGAGCGGATGATCCGCCGGGGCCGGCTCCTCCGCGAACACATCAAGTGCAGCGCCGGCGAGCTGCCCGCTGCGCACGGCTTCGGCGAGTGCGGCCTCATCGATCACGCCGCCTCTGGCCGCATTCACCACGATCGCCCCGCGTTTCATCGCGGCCAGCTGCGCCGCACCGATCAGCCCGGCCGTCGTTTCCGTCAGCGGCACATGCAGGGACAGGACATCCGCGCGTGCGAGCACCTGGTCGAGAGATGCGAGGTCGATCTCGAGCGTGCGCGCGCGCTCTGCCGTCAGATACGGGTCGTAGGCGCAGACCCGCATACCAAATGCACGCGCGCGCCTCGCAACCTCGCCGCCGATCCGTCCGGCACCGACCAGACCCAGCACCTTCCCGTAGAGTTCCGTGCCCGTGAAGCTCTTCCGATCCCATTCCCCGCTCTTCATGGAGCGGTCGGCTGCGGGGATCCGGCGGACGCAGGCGAGGATGAGCGCGAACGTGAGCTCCGCGGCGGATATGGTGTTGCCGGATGGCGCATTGAGCACCGCGACGCCGCGCTCCGTCGCGGCATCCACGTCGATGTTGTCCACACCGACACCCGCACGGCCGATCACCTCGAGTGTATCGGCATACTGGAGGGATTCGCGCGTGATCTTCGTGCTGCTGCGCACGATGACCGCGTGCACCCCCTCCAGTGCCCGGGCGAGGTCAACGCCCTTCAAACCCGTTTGCTCGATGATCTCGAACCGGTCATCATCGCGCAGCGGCGCGAGACCTTCCGGTGAGATGGCATCAGCGACGAAAATCCGGTACGTCCTCACGTCGCCTCCTGCGCGGTCGCCGCCGAACACGCGGTCTGTCGCGCAGCCCGCGCGATCATCGCTTCAGCACTTTCTTCAGGCCGATCAGCAGCGTTTCCAATCGATCAATCGTGTGGTCGCCCATGTGACCGATGCGGAACGTCTCGTCCTTCATGCGGCCGTACCCCGTCGCGATCTGGAATCCGTGCTTCTTGATGGCAGTCGCAATCTGCGGCCCGGTGAATCCCTCCGGACAGCGGACGCACGTCACGGTCGGCGAACGGAACGCGGGGTCCTGCACGAGGATCTCGAGGCCGAGCTCGTCGCACCACGCCCATGTGCGCTCCGCCATTGCTCGATGCCGCGCGATCCGCGCGTCCATGCCCTCCTCCTCGATGTGATCCACCTGCGCCTTCAGCGCGTACAGCAGTGACACCGCCGGCGTGTTCGGTGTCTGGTTCTTCTGGATGTTGCGCTCGAACTCGAGAAAGTCGAAGTAGACTCCACGATCCTTCTTCGATTTCGCTCGCTCGAGTACGGCTGGCTGTGCCACACCGAAGGCGAGGCCGGGCGGCAGCGCGAACGACTTCTGCGAGCCGGTGAGAACGAAGTCCAGGCCCCATTTGTCTGCCTGAATCTCGGTGCCGCACGCGCCCGAGACACTGTCGACAAGCAGCACGACATCACCCGCGGCCGCCGTCACCTTCGCGAGGTCGGCGATCGGGTTCAGCGCACCAGTCGATGTCTCCGAGTGCACCACAGTCACGGCATCATAAATACCCCGCCCCAGCGCGTGCTCCAGCATCTCCGGCGTGTGACCCTCACCCCAGTCGACCTCGAGCGGGTCTGCCCGCAGCCCCGTCGCCTGCGCTATCTGATGGAAACGGGCACTGAATGCACCGTTCACGAGCGACAGCACGCGCCGACGTGCGCCGTTGCGCACTGCGCCCTCCATCAACCCCGTCGCCGACGATGCGCTGATATAGACCGGGCGCTGCGTCCCGAAAATCGAGCGCAGCCGCGGCTGTATGTGGCCGATCAGCTCTTCCATCTCGACGACGCGGTGGCCGATCATGGGCTTCGTCATCGCGGCCAGCACGTCGGGCCGCACTTCGGTCGGGCCTGGCAGGAAGAAACTGCCGAACGTCTTCTTCTGCGTCCTCGCCATAACTCTACAGGTTCAGGAATTCAAGACGACTGCGCGCGCCCTCATCCAGCAGCGCCACACCCCGATCGAACAGCGCGCGATGCTCGATCGCGCGTGGCAGCGAGCCCGCCAGCGCGAGCGGCAGCACGGGCGCAAGCGATGCGGATCGTATGACGGCGTCCGCTGCCTCGGGTACGCCCGCACGTTCCACCACACCGGTATATGCGACGAACACGTCGACCACCTGCGCAGCCTCAGCGTCCGTTGCACCATCGCCCACGAGCATCGTGCGGGGCGGCTCATCGTCGCGCCACGCAGACAGAACGTCACACTTGCCACGCGAACGCGCCAGCGGCGAGGCCTCATCGAAGCCCGCATACGAGCCGCTGCCGTCGAAACGGATTCCGACCGCCGCGACATCGTCGCGCGAAACGTTCACGGCTTCTGCGACAGCCAGCACAGCGGGCAGCAAGCCGCCACTGACGATCCGAACGCGGATCCCCTCCGCATGCAGTGCCGCCACCACTGCCGCGGCATCCGGTACCAGCCGCTCGACGTATTCGCGCGCCAGCCGTTCGACACGCCTTCGATCCGGTCGGATCAGAGCCAGACGACGGCCATAGACAGCCTCGAGCGGCATGTCGCCGCGCATCGCGGCCGCCGTCAGCGACTCGACTTCGCTGCGATGCTCAGCCGCGAGCTCATCGATGCCCTCCATGGCTGACAGCGTCGAGTCGCAGTCGAAGACGACGGTGCCGACCCGCGTCAGCGGCCGCGGCTCTGTTCGCGACATATATTCCAGGGCGTCAGGGACGGTGCCTGCCGGCGGCGGACAAAGTGGACACGGTGCGGCGCCCGCGGCAAGGCCGCGACACACGTCCTGCGAAGATCCCGGACGGCCGCGCGGGGCCGCGAGCGAAACTGCGCGCTACAGCTCGGCGACGAGCTCGAGCGCGAAATACCGTTCCGGCGTCAGGAAGAACTCGCCCATTGTCGAGGGACCGTCGTAGAACCGCGCCATCAACCGGAACGAACGGCGTGTCTGAACACCGATACCGGCGGCCGCCGCAAAGCCCATGTCCCAGTCGCTTCGCTCGGCCGTCTGCAGGTCGACGCCGGCATACACGGCGAGCGGCCGGCCCCGCCACGGACGCCACATGTTGTCGGCACCGATCTGAAGCAGTGCGCGATCACGCACGCCGAGTGCGACCAGCTGCGGCTCCCAGCCGAGATAGGAGCGGAAGATCCAGCTGCCGCCGCCATAGACGCGGGCGATACCTGGAACATCATATGCCGCCGTCACATCGAGCTGTTCGCTGCCGAATTCGATGCGCTCCGCCCCCGTCATCTCGATGAACTCATCGCCCAGATGCGAACTGCGGTGGATGATCGCTGCGCGACCCGACCAGGCGTTGTGCTGCATCTCGAAACCGCCGCCCACAAACCAGTCCTGGCCCATGTCATCCCGGCTCTCGTACTCGATGCGGAAGCGCGAGAAGACCCGGGCGTCCGCATACATCAGGACGCCGCCGGACGGCGACTGCGACAGCTGGATCAACGGTATGATGGCGCCGATGCCGACCGCGGCGACGACGTCGCTCGCCGCATCGTCCGGATCGGGCAGCGTGAATGCCGGGCGTTCAGGACCCTGTGTCTCGAGCACATTCGTATGCTGGAGTGACACAGCCGTCCTGGCCGCGAACGGGTCAGCGACAGGAGTTCGGAAGAAGCGAACATCGGGCAGCAGTCGCTGGCCGGCCGCGGGAGCCGCCCAGAGCAGCATCAGTACAAGCACGTTCACCGCCTTCATGACGTCGCTCCCGTTCTGTTGCGTTGCATGCCCGGCCGCGTCATTCTCCCGCTCCATCGTTCCACCGTCAAGGCGGCAACGTGCAGGACCGACTGACCATCGACAGTCCCGTCACCCTCGGCACCGCTCTCGCCCGTGCCGTGCGCACCGTCTGCGATCGCCGTCTCTCGCTCGCGGTGGAGGAGCTCCCGCTGCTCGACGCTCGACTGATGTGCGGTGACTTCGAAGGTGTGCTCGAGCTGCTGCGCACGGCCGCGCCTTCACCCGCGCTGCCGCTGCTCGTCGCGCGCTACGTGCGCTGGTCCGGCGACCTCCAGTCCGCGGCGGCCGCCTGGAGCCAGGTGCTGGCATCCCTCGAGCCGGCGTTCACGGAGCAGCAGCTCGAACCGTCGCTGCGGCGTTTATCTCTCACCTCCATCGCATCGACCGCCACCGATCTCGGCGAGGCCGTCCTCGCCGCGCGGCTCCTGGCGATCGCCCGTCAGATCGACGCGACAGAAACCGATGGGGCCCCGGCGGCGGATGCGGGTCGCGACGTACAGCTGGTCAGCGACGTGGCGCTCACCACACTCGGTATCGACCCGGATGCGGCCCGCGGCCGCCTGCGACTCCGGCCCCGGCTCGATGAGATCGACGAGCTGGCCGCACGCAATATCAGGTTCGGCGATGGCAGTGTGAGCATCCACGCGGTGCGCCAACGCGACATTCTGACGATTCGGGTCGAGCAGGACACCGGCAGCATTCCCGTTACGTTGCTCCTGGAGCCGTTCGTCCGGGGGACCGGACCGACCACGATCGACGGTCAGCCTGCGGACCTGGTCCCGCAGAAAGTCAGCGCTGATACGCCGCGCCCGGAGTCGCTGGCTGCACAGCACATCGGACCCGGACCGGGCGCCGCCGCACCCCCGGGAACGGTCATCCCCGTCCAGCTCGTGCTCGACGAGATCCGCACGCTCGTCGTCACGGAGTCCGGCGAGATTCGGGGACACTAATAAAGAAAGGGCCGGTCACCTGAGTGGCCGGCCCCTGAAAATGATGCAACGGGTGCCTAGCGGGCGGTCATCCTGCCGTCTTCCGACAGCAGAGCCCGCAGCTGCGCGGGACGCTCCGGGACGGCGGTGCGAATGATCGACCGTGCGTAGGTGATCCGCTCGTCGTCGGACAGGTGTTCGACGACCGATATCGGAGCGCCATAGCGCAACAGCAGTCGCTTGGCATCATTGGCGACACTATCGTCCATCAAGTCCTCCACGGATGGGTGGGAGTGGGATGTTGAATCTAGACGTTTCAGGCGCAACCGGCAACCTGGGAACGCGGCCGTAACGTCTGATCGCCCTGCCGCACAAGCGCTTCGCCTGCGCCGCCTCGTCGGCGGGCGGGCGGCCCGCGGGTTGCAGCACTGACTATCCGAACGACGTAATCGAGTCATGACGGAGGTGGAATGGCGAACCCGCTCGAGTGGTGGGAGCAGCGGCGGGCGCGGGAGCGGTACATGCCCCGTGCGCGCCGAGAGAAGTCCGGGCGAACGGCCAAGGTGGCGGCGATCCTGCTCGTCGTCATCCTGGGGACGGCTGCCCTCCTGGAGCTCCGACGCGGCGGCGGCTCGGACGCGGATCTCGTGGAGCTCGCGCGGGAATCGGGGCGCGACCCGCTCGATCTGATCGAGGCGGCAGCCCGCTCGCACCGCCTGGTGTTCGTCAGCGACATTCCCTCCGCTGTGGCTCCCAAGCGGTTCGTGGAGCAGGCCATCGAGCGCATTGCCATGGGGTCCGGGCTCGACCTGGTTGTTCTGGAGGTCGATTCGAACGAGCAGCCGCACATTGACCGCTACCTGGCGACCGCGCCGGAGGACCCGTCGATTCTGTTGTCGCGTCCGCGCGCCGTGCGCGAGGGTGACGGCGCGGCGCGTTCGTTTCTGGACATCTACCGGACCCTGTGGCGCGTCAATCAGCAGCTTGGTGCCGCGCGCCGGATCCGCGTGGTCGCCGCCGATGCGCCCGGCTGGCCACCGGCACGCGCGACCTCACCGGCCGATGCATCGAGACTCTTCGCCGAGCGCGCCGATCACATGACGAACGCGGTCATGGATCGCGCCCTCGGCCGCAACGCCGGCGCTCGCGTACTGTTTCTGGTTGACGGCCTCCATGCCCTGAAGAGCGGCGGAGGTCGCGTGCAGACCGGAGGAGCGGAGCCGGCCACGACGACCTGGCTCGCCGCACGGCTGCACGAGCGTTTTCCCGCGGACGTCTACTCCATCCTTCTCGACGCCGCCCCTTCCCGATCCATCAGTCCCGAGGTGGCGGCTTACCGCGGCACGGCCTACGGCGATGTGCTCCGCCGCGCCGGCGTGCCCGGCGGTACCGCGCTGGAGGTCAGGAGTACGTTCGATGATGTATCACGCAGCCCCGTCCGCACCGCTGGCACCACCGGCGTCGACTTCACGCTCGAGCCACGCGCCCTCCGCATGACGGAGATCGCCGACGCCTACATCTATTTCGGGAATTGACCGTGCCGACCGCCAAGCTGAAAATCACGGGCCTGAGCTCGGCCGAGGACGAGAAGCTGCTGCAGGAATCCGTGCGCAGGCTGCCCGGCGTCTACGGCGCCGTCGCGAGTCGCAGCAATCTTTGTATGGAAGTGGATTTCGAGGACGACGAAGTGAATGTCAGTGACATCCTCGAGGCTGCGAGCGCCGCCGGCTTCAAGGCGACGCTCGCCGGCTGAACGGGCGGAGATCGCGGCTCCCGGCCTAGAGCAGCTTGCCTGACCGGAATTCCCCGCGCCCCTCCTGCCCCACACCCTCGGGCGATCCCCGCCCGCTCGCGGGCACCTGCTCTCCGAGGACGTCGCCGTGTGGTCTGGAACGGGGCGGACTTTCGTCAGATATCCGGGCCGCGGCCATGCGGTCGTCCTGACGGCCGGCGCGCGGCGAATCCTTCGGCTGCGTATTGCGAGCTGCCTCACTGCGCGCCTTCGCGTCCGTAGATGATTCGGGCCGCGTGTTGCGTCCCGCAGATACGCTATCAGCGCGCGCGGCCCCGCTGCCCGGCCATTCAGCTGCCATGCGCTCCCGGCTATTGTCGGGGCCGACCGCCGGGCGATCGTCGCCGGGCTCAGCCGACGCCGCGCGCTCGTCCTCGCGCTGCCGGTTCGGCGGCACATCCTGCACACGCTCCGCCTCCTCCTGCAGCTGCCCCATCAGTTTCGTCATCTGGCTGCGATTCATCATCGTTGCCAGGTGACCCACCAGGCCGAGCGCCAGTGTGGCGCGATCCGGTACCGTGAGCTCGCGGATCTGGTGCATGATGTCGCGAATCGCGGCGTTGTCACGGTTGATCGTCTCGGTCGTGCGCGACGGCTGCGTCATGTAACCTCCTCCGCTTCATATCCCTCTTCGGCAACAGCGCTCGCCAGCTGCTGCGGCGTAACCTGATTCTCGTCGAACTCCACGCGCGCCCGCGCCGCCTGCAGATCCACCTCCGCACGGCTTACACCCGCGTGCGACTCCAGCGCCTGCGTCACCGCACGCACGCAGTGCTGGCACGTCATGCCTTCAACCTTCAATGTCGTCGTCGCCATTGCTGTCTCTCCTCTATGGGTGTTGTTTATGCCAGAATCAGGCCCGCGGGGGCCAGCCGCCCGTTGGGACCCGGCGCCCGTCGGAGACCAGCCGGCAACCCGGGAAGGCCACCGGTCGACCACCAGCGGGACGCGGCCACCAGCCGGACGCGGCACCCGTTCTGCAAATCGGCTCAGGCAGACTGCCGCGTGTCCCGCAGCGACCGTGCGGCTCCCCGCAGCCGCAGACTGTTGCCCACCACGCTCACACTGCTCAGCGCCATTGCGGCACTCGCAAAGACCGGGGAGAGCAGAACCCCCGAGATCGGGTACAGCACCCCCGCCGCGATGGGAATGCCGATCACGTTGTAGACGAAAGCCCAGAACAGGTTCTGCCGGATCACGCGCATCGTGCGTCGCGATAGTCGCACGGCCGTCACGACCCCGCCGAGGTCGCCGCCGACCAGTGTGACATCGCTCGCCTCGAGTGCTACATCGGTGCCGGTTCCGATGGCAATTCCGATATCCGCCTGCGCGAGCGCGGGCGCATCGTTGATTCCATCGCCGACCATCGCTACGCGGACGCCGCGCTCATCCTGAAGCTGTTTGATCACGCGCGCCTTGTCCGCCGGCAGCACATCCGCGATGACGCGGTCGATGGAAACCTGCCGCGCGACGGCCTGCGCCGTGCGCGTGTTGTCACCCGTGAGCATGATCACCTCGATGCCCATGGCGCGCAGATCCGCAATTGCAGCCGTGCTCGTCGTCTTGACCGGGTCAGCCACGAGCAGCAGTCCGCGTGCGACGTCGTCCACCGCTACGTATACGGGCGTCCTGCCGGCCTCGGCCTGCTCGTCCGCGGCGTCGCTCAGGTCATCGACCGGTACGCCACTCTCCTCCATCAGCGCACGATTGCCGATGAGGACGCGTCGCCCATCCACAACGCCGAAGATGCCCCGCCCGCCGAACGACGCGAAGTCGCTGACATCGCGTGACACCAGCTTCCGCTGGTCCGCTGCATCCACGATCGCGGCGCCGAGTGGATGCTCGGACACGCGTTCCACCGATGCGGCCAGCATCAGCAGCTCGCTTTCAGCAACGGGCGAGCCGTTGTCCGTCGCGCGTGAGGTAACGGTCTGCACGCCGACGAGGGCGGGACGACCCTCCGTGACGGTCCCCGTCTTGTCGAGCACGACGATGCGTATGTCGCGCGCGATCTCCAGCGCGTCCCCGCCACGGAAAAGCACACCTGCCTCCGCCGCCGCACCTGTGCCCACCATCACCGCCGTAGGTGTTGCGAGCCCGAGCGCACACGGGCAGGCGATGATCAGCACCGTCACGAACGACACCATCGCGAAGACGAAACGCGGATCGGGACCGAACACGAGCCACACCACCAGCGCGACCAGAGCTATGGTCACCACGATCGGGACGAAGATGCCCGCGATCCGATCGGCCACGCGCTGAATCGGGGCCTTCGCACCCTGCGCCTCCTGCACCATGCGCACGATCTGCGCGAGCGCCGTGTCCCGGCCGACCTTTGTCGCCTCGAACCGGAATGAGCCACTGCCATTGATGGACCCGCCGACTACCTCATCGCCCTGTGACTTCTCCACCGGCAGCGACTCGCCCGTGAGCAGCGATTGGTCAACCGCACTCCGCCCACTGAGAACCGTCCCATCCACCGGCACGCGTTCACCCGGTCGCACGATTATGACGTCGCCCACTACCAGGTCCCCTGCATCCACGTCCTGCTCGGTTCCGTCGCGGAGCACTCGCGCGGTTTTCGGCTGCAGTCCGATCAACCGTCGGATGGCGTCTGATGTCCGACCCTTCGCTCGCGCCTCCAGAACCTTGCCGAGGAGAATCAGTGCGATGATCATCGCAACGGCCTCGTAGTAGACGTCCGCCGCGAGACCCGCACGCGTGAAGAGACCCGGCGCCACCGTCGCCACCAGACTGAACACGAACGCCGAGCCCGTGCCCAGCGCGATCAGCGTGTTCATGTCAGCCGTGCCGTGCAGCAGGCCACTGTACGCGCCACGGAAAAAATGGCGGCCCGACCACAGCAGAACCGGCGTAGTAATGACGAGCAGCAGCCAGCGCAGTGTATTCGCCGATAGCGAGGCGAGCGGCGGGAAAGCAGCCAGTGTCCAGTGTGCCAGTGGCATCATGACGCGATCGAGCAGATCCGCACGCTGCATCGCCGATGGCTCCATCATCAGCGGCATGGACAGGATCATCGCCAGCACACCCGCACCCGCGGCGAGCCAGAACTTGTACAGCAACGTCCGGTACTCGCGCTCCCGAGCGACCCGCTCCCGCTCCACCGGATCCGCGATCTCCACCATGTCCGTCAGGGTGTAGCCCGCGCGGCGCACGGCTTCCGCCAGGCTTTCCGGCGTCACCACCTCGGGCAGCACCTCCGCCCGCACCTCACCCGCCGCGAGATTACCCGTCGCCCGCAGCACGCCAGGGACCGCTCGAAGCTCCCGCTCCAGCGTCTCCGTGCTCACCGCCCACTCGAGACCCGATATCGGCAGCGCTATCGTTTCCGTCCGCGCGTCGTATCCTGCAGCACGTACCAGCTCGACGAGCTGGCCCGCGTCGGTGGCACCCGCATCGAACGTCACCGTTGCCCGCTCAGTGCCGAAGTTCACCGCCGCGTCCCGCACCCCCGAACCGCGCTCCAGCCGTCGCTGCACCCGGTTCGCGCACGCCGCACACGTCATCCCTGTGACCGGAATCGTGAGCCGCTGCTGCTTCGCCCCTCTGTTCGTCGTGTCCGCCTGCACCGCGCTCATGCCGACCCGCCTCTGATGACCAGATCACCCCGCCTCGGAACATACCCCCATGGGGTATTATGGGTCAAGGGGCGCTGCCTTATCCGCATCGGCCATTCTGCAGAATGGGTTCCGCGTCCGACTGGTGTCCGTCGGGTGGTCCAGTAGTTGTATCTGGCCCGGGCCATGTCGACCAAAGACCAATCCGACCGCTGGTGGCGCCGTGAAGGAACACCGAAGAAGGGGTTCCGCTATGTGGGCCTCAACGGCCAGCCTCTGACGTCCGAAGATACGCTCGAGCGGATTCGCGCCATGGCCATTCCACCGGCGTGGACCGACGTCCATATCTCGCCGGACCCGGACCGCAAGATTCAGGTGTGGGGCCGCGACCAGGCGGGCCGGAAGCAGTACCGCTACAGCGCCGGGCACGAGGCGGAGCAGGACCGGCGGAAATGGAAGCGAGTACTGCACGTCGCCCGTCTGATGCCGGAGCTTCGTGCGGCGACGAACGAGGACTTGCGGCGGCGCGACCTGGACCGTGACAAGGTGATGGCGACGGTCGTGCGGCTGATGTGCCGGGCCTACTTTCGCGCGGGCAGCGAGCGTTATGCGGTGGACAACCGCACGTTCGGCATCTGCACGCTTTCGAAGAAGCACGTACGCGTGGAGGGCAACAACCTCGTCTTCCGCTACGTGGGCAAACAGCGCAAAGACCAGCGTCAGGTGGTGGCGGATACCCCGCTGGTCGAGATCATCGAGGAGTTGATGGAACAGCCTGGCCGGCGTCTGTTCCGGTACCGTTCACCGAGGGACAGGCGACGCTTTCATCCGGTGACAGCGAGCGGTGTGAACCGATATCTGCGCGAGGTCCTTGGTGAGCGCTGCACGTCGAAGGATCTGCGAACGTTTGGCGGGACGGTTCGCGCCGCCACCATTCTGGCCGATATCGGGCCGGCGAAGTCGAAGACGGAGGCCAGGCGGAACGTGCTGCTGGCGTGCAAGCTGGTTGCCGCGGAGCTGGGCAACACGCCTGCCATCGCGCGCAAGGCCTACATCCATCCGGCCGTGCTGGAGGAGTACGAGCTGCACGGCCGCACTGTCGACACGCCGCGCCGGCGCTCGAAAGCGGCGGTCGAGGTGACCGAACCGGTCGGCTGGTATCCCGAGGAGCTGGCGCTCATCGAGTTCCTGAAACGGCTGTGATCACGCCGATTTGCTGGCCGGTTCGCCGGATGCTGCCGTCTCGCGACGCCGGTCGGGTGCGGGCACGCTGAACGTGCGATAGGTCATGCCGGCCTCCGCGAGGAGCGGCATCGACACGTTGAAGACGGGAATTCCACCGGGCGTCTCCCCTTCCAATGTGCCGTGGTGCGCATGCCCGTGGAAGATGACTGTGGCGCCGTGAGTATCGAGCGGCTGAAGCAGCCGCGAGCTCCCAAGGAACGGAAAGATCGACTCGGGCTCGCCGCGAATGGTGTCTTCAATCGGCGCGTAGTGCAGCAGGACCACCTTGGTTTCCGTGTCGAGCTGGTGCAGCGCCTTCTCGATCTTGAGCGCCTCATCCAGCGCAGCATTCACGAAGTCCTTCATGAGCTTCTCGCCGAACGGTCCGAGCGCACCGCGGCCGAAGCCGCCCGCGAATCCTTTCGTACCGGCGAAGCCGATCCCTTCGATGACTACGTGGGTGCCGTCGAGCACGTGCACACCGGCGTCGCACAGGATCCCGCTGAGCTCTTCCTCCGCGTCGGACTCGAAGTCGTGATTGCCGAGCACGGCAACGATCGGCACCTCGAGTCCGGCCAGCTCGTCGACGAACGCCTTCATCTGCTCGGGTGATCCATGCGTCGTGAGGTCGCCGCACAGGGCGAGGACGTCGGCGTTGCGGTGGATGTCGGCAAAGAGCTCACGCAGCGAGCCGTGACGCGAGCCCTCGAAGTGAATGTCGCCAATGGCAGCGATGCGGAACTCCCGTTCTCTGTCCTCCATCAGTGTTCCTTCCCGCCCGGATTCTCGTCCCACACGTCACTCGCCGTGATCTCGTGGATGATCGGCAGCTGACGCGTCGCGATCGTCGCTTCCTTGCGCAGGTCGCGGAACGACCACTCGTTCACGTCGATGTTGTACGAGAACCGGGATATGAGAGTGCCCTGACACACCGCCGGATCGCCCAGCTCCGCGATCGCATCTTCCGCCGCGTCGTAGAGCTTCCGCCGTACCCACTGCGGGATGCGCTTGCGGTGGCCGGGATAGACGTAGTCGTAGAGATGGATCTGCGCGAGCAGCAGACGCCAGTGCACGTCCACGCGCTGCAGGAGCCGCTCCCAGTTCAGCTCGTCGCCGCGGCACAGGATGAGGTGGAGGATGTCGGACACATCGGAGCGATGCCGCTCCGAGACGAACAGGCGGTGCCACAGCAGGTCCTCGGGCGGCGCGACACGCACCTGGGTGCCGGCCAGGATGCCGGGGCGCGAATTCTCATACCACTCGCCATCGATGAACGAGAGGCCGTTGCCCGTGCCGAAGATGAGGTCGACCTGCGATTCGCCCCACATCGCCTTGGCGATCCAGTGCGCCTGCTCCAGGTAGGTCGCGAACCCTGCCCGCTTGAGCGCGCGGGCGGCGTCTATGACATGCGCGGGCTCGACGAAGAGATCCAGGTCCTTCGTCTGGCGGTATATGCCGGTGTATTCGTACAGCGCATACAGGCCGCTCACGACGTATGGCACGCCGGCCCCGTTCAGCGTGTCGAGGGCGCGGCGGTACACCTCGCGTTCCGTCTCGGGGATCCAGAACTCGCCGTGCGTCAGCGATTTCCTCTCTTCCCGCGAGAGATTTGCTGTTTCCGGGGTCCTGGCGTTTCCGGGTCGCGTCCTCGTCATTATCCTCCGACCTCGCAGCCTCGCCCGAGGCCGTCTCCGGTCCGCGCGAGGCGCAAGGTTCGCGCCGCTACCGCCCGTGCACGTCACTGGTTAGCTTCGTCCGCATGTTCGACGATTGGAAGCAGGCATGGCGCCAGGCGGTCGAGAACTTCCACCGGGAAGCCGCCGGCGGCGCGACCGGTGCACCGCCGCGCGTTCGCGCGATGGAGCGCGAGCTCATCTCCGCGAGCGGAGCACTCGGTAACCTCGACGAGGAGATACGCCGCACCACTCGTGACCTGTCGAAGGAACGCGAGGAGGAGCAGGTGTGTCGCCGCCGCGAGGCGCTCGCGCGGGGTGTCGGTGACGCGGAGACGGTGCGCATCGCCGTCGAGTTCGCGGAACGGCACGCGGAACGCGCTGCTGTTCTCGAGCGGAAGATCACCGTGCTCCAGGATGAGCGCGCTCTGCTCGCGCGCGATGTGGCTGCCATGCGTACGACGCTCGCTGAAGTGGCGCCCGCCGCTGCGGCAACCGGCGTCGGCGACGGCGCTGCTGCCCCGCGTCAGGATGAGCGCGAGCCTCACGAGTTCTCACGCATGGAGCGGCAGGCGCGCGAGCGGGCGGCCGATCAGCGGCTGGAGGAGCTCAAGCGGCGGATGGGGCAGTAGCAGTCAGTTGCCGACAGTCGCCGCCGCCGCGATTTTCGCGCGCAGACCCGCCGCCGTCTGGTAGAGCGGCCGGCTCGTGTCGAACGGGTCGCCGGGTGGCATGACGACCCCGCTCGTGAACGTTCCGGTCACCGGTGGCGCGATGGCGACCGCGATCACGATCCTGGCTTCATCGCCCGGCGCGAGTGTGAGCGGCCCGGCCGTGACGGACATGCGCAGGTCCCCCGTCGTCGGCGGCATGTGACCCACCTGCCGGTCCTGATGATCCGGCGCAAAGACGCTGCTGCCCGACAGCATGCCATACCCCGACTCCTCGCCCGGCCGACCCGCCCACCAGTCGAAACCCTGGTACCACGAGTTCAGCATCACGTTCGTACCGGCCGGCGCCTCGAGCACGCTCAGGCCCAGAATACCGGGCTGGCCCGCGTGCACCCCGGCGAACGGCGCCTCGAAATCGGCGTCATACGCAAAGACCATGTTCAGCGCCGGATCGTAGCTCAACCAGTCATCGGCGGCGGTGCCGATATCCGGATCGAGGGCGAATCCGATCCATGCATCTGTGTATGTGACCGCCGCCGTGGGCATGAACGGGGCGTACAGGTGCACGAGCGGATCGTCGCTGACGTTGCGGAATGTGAGGCGGACGACCAGAACGCCGTCGACCGCCGCGTCGCCGATCACCTCCTGCTCGATCAGGATGCCTCGCACCGTGGCCGGGTCCACCAGCGCCGATGGCGAAGGCAGCACCCACGCATGCTGCTGGAGGCGGTACACGCCGCCTGTCTCGGTAGCGACCGGTGCCGGTCGCCCCACGAGCATTGTCTGGTCGTACATGCCGAGAGCGAGGGGGGAACCGCCTGCAATGCCTGCGAACACCGGCATGCCGCTCGACGCATAGCTGTTTGACGAGGCGCCGGGCCAGAAGATGCCGGACCCGGCCCCGCCCCAGTGGAACAGCGACCCCACTCCGCTCGTGGCGAAGCGCAGTCCGGCCGCCTCGCGTTCCCGGCGCGCCGCCTGGAAGCATGCGCCATCCGGCGTGATGCACTGCAGTCCCACCGGCACCTCGACCTCCACCACGGAATCGCTCTGCTCCACCTGGAGGACGAAGCGGTAGTCGTACGTGAAGCCGGCGCTGTCGAGCTGCAACTCGATCGTGCGATCACCCCGGCGGAGCGGCACCGTGTCCGGCGTGATCTGCCCGGTGTCCCGGTTGTCGACCGTGATGTGCGCGCCGGCCGGGTTCGACGTCAGGTAGACGCGCGCGTCCGTGAGCGACGGGTCGGCCGGGCCGTCGCCTTCACGACAGCCGGCGATTGCCAGCGTTGCAAGTGTCAGAAGAACAGCGATGCGACGTCGCATGTCAGGACCTTCCAGAGACGAATGGCCGCGCACCACGCGCAGCCATCTCAGGAACAACGTGCGGGAGACCGTTCGCGGGACGTCAGAATCGCGCACGGAGCAGTGGGACGTACGCACGCGGGCGCACATTGCCGTCCTCCAGCCGCTGGAGACGCAGCCCGGCAGCGGGCACATCCAGGGCCCACGTCCCGCGGCTGCGATTGAGCAGCGCGCCGCGCCCGCTGGCGTCGTCATCATCCACATCCGGCGGCCGCGTCCACAGCGCGCCGAGCGTAAGGCCGGCGGCCGAGCCGATGAGCGGAAACAGCATCTGCGTATCGTCACCGTCAGGCTGCGCGATGAGCAGCAGACCCGCCCCCGCCAGGCCGCCCGCAATACCGCCGACGCTGATCAGCCGCGCCCGGCTCTCGCTCATCTGCCACCGCGGTGCGACGACACCGAGCGCGGCGAGCGCACCGTTGCCGCCGATCAGCGCGCCAGCAAGCAGCCCGTCGCCTTCCTGGTCGGCCAGGTAGCTGACGCCGAATCCGAACCAGGCGCCCCACATCGTGCCCAGCGACACCGCCGCTGCGGTACCGGCGGTGATCGGCTTTCGTGCGAGGAATGCGCCCGTACCGATGCCAGTCAGGCCGCCCAGCACGGCCGCCGTCACGTACGTCTGCGCATCCGCGCCGTTATCCTCCTCGAAACACTCGCCCGGCATAGGACAGAACGTGTCGACGTTGGCCCCGATGTCGAGCGCTTCGGTGAGCGCAAAGCCGATGAACGTACCCCACGTCCCGCCGAACGTCAGGGCTCGAGTCTGACCCTCCGTCGGCAGCTTCGCGTCGGCGTACTGCTTCGCCGCATAGAACCCGAGCGGCGCGCCGAGCAGCAGCCCGACACCGTACGCCTCAGCTGCATCCGAGTCGAGCGCGATCGGGACGGCGATACCGAGCCATGCGCCATACGTCGTTCCGAACACGAGCAGCTCGGTCCGTCCGGACCGTTCCGCGTCGGGCGTGCGCCGCAGCAGGGCCAGCATGCGGTCCACCTCGGCGGCCGCGGGCGTACCCGCGTAATGCCGGGCAATCAGTTCGAGCACCGCCCGGGCGGCGCCTGTCTCACCCTCGTCACGCAGCTGCGCGGCCGTCCTCAGCAGAACGGCCGCACTGTCCGCGCGCGACTGTGCCCGCACCCCGGCCGCACTCCCGGCGAGCATGAGGCAGAACAGCAGCGCCGCCCTCAGAACTCTGACCACGTTCAATCGCGCGCGGTCCAGTCCATGACGATGCGGGCACGGCGCGCGGCATCGAGCGCCACCTCCAGCTCCGTGACGAGATGGCGTGCACGACGCGAGCGTTCCGACTGCGTGAGCCCGTCACGCTCCATCTCCGCGACCGTCTCGATCACGTGCGAAGCGTGCCGGACGACCTCCCACAACTGCTGCCGGTCGTAGTCGTCGTCACAGTCGTGCATGCGTTCGTCGGCAGTGCGATCGATCTCCTGCGCGATCATTTTGAGCTGGTCCTTCGCGAGCATGCTGCCTCCTCAATGATCCCGTTCCGACACGAAAGCGGCGCATCCGATCACCGGATGAGCCGCTCCGTGGGCCTGTCGCATCGAGTGACCGTCAGTGACTTCGCGCCGTGCTCTCCCGCATCATTCGACGGATCGGCACGATCAGCAGGCCGAGCACGACGGTCGCGATGAACAGAGACATCGCGGTACGGAAGAACAGCTCGGGCATCTGTTCCAGGTTTTCCGGGTCGACGTTGCCGCCGACCAGCCCGGCGATCAGGTTGCCGAGCGCAGCGGCCATGAACCACACGCCCATCATCTGGCCGACGAACTTGCGCGGCGAGAGCTTCGTCATCGAGCTGAGCCCGACCGGGCTCAGCGACAGCTCGCCGACCGTCTGCATAAAGTAACTCCCGACCAGCCACCACGGGGAGACCCTGAATCCGGCGCCGTTCGCCAGCACCTTGTTGGCCGCAACCATCATGATCAGGAACCCGAGCCCTGCGAAGAACAGACCGATCGTGAACTTGGCAGGGCTCGACGGATCGCGGTTGCGCTTGCCGAGCGCGATCCAGATCCAGGCGAACACGGGGGCCAGCGTGATCACGAAGAACGAGTTGGCCGACTGCAACCAGAGCGTCGGCATCTCCCAGCCGAAGACCACCCGGTCCGTGAAATCGCGTGCGAACAGGTTCAGCGATGTCGGGGCCTGCTCGAACGCCGACCAGAACACGACCGCAAAAAGGAACAGCACCACGATCACGCCGATCCGCTTCTTCTCGTCGGTGTTGAGACCGCCCGCAAAGAAGACATACGCGAAATAGAGCAGTGCCATCGTCAGGATGACGGCCGTCATGCTCTCGGCCACGGCCACGGGATTGATATTGACGATCCCGATGCTCGCGAGCAGCACGAGCAGGGCGATGACACCGAGTGCGGCGAGCGAGATGCTGCGGACCCTGCGCTGTTCCGGCGGGTCGGCGGACGGCTCCATGCCGATCGGTCCGAGTGTGCGCGGCGAGCCGAACCGGTACCACAGCACGCCGAGCAGCATGCCGACACCTGCCACACCGAAACCGTAGTGCCAGCCCACCCGCTCGCCCAGATATCCGGTCAGCAGCGGCGCGGCCAGCGCACCGATGTTGATGCCCATGTAGAAGATCGAGAAACCCGCGTCCCGTCTCGAGCCGCCCTCCGGGTAAAGGTCGCCGACGATCGCGGAGATATTCGGCTTGAGCAGCCCCGTGCCGATGACGATCAGCACCAGCCCGACGAAGAACACCTGCTGCGCGAAGATGGCCGACAGCCCGATCGCGAGGTGACCTGCCGTGATGAACAGACCCCCGTACCAGATCGACCGGCGCAGACCCAGCCACCGATCGGCGATCCACCCGCCCGGCAGCGCGGCCAGATACACGCCGGCCGCGTAGATCCCGACGATCGCCGCGGCCGTCTGTCTGTCGAACGCAAAGCCGCCGCTCGTCAGAGCGGCGGTCATGAAGAGAATCAGGAGCGGCCGGATCCCGTAGTACGAGAAGCGCTCC